>CAVJCY010000077.1:0-13458 GCA_963648145.1 bacterium
CTTTAATATAGATAGTGTCAAGAGATTAAAAAAATTAATAACTTGATAAAAAAGACTTGATTATAAAAGTTATTCATATTATAATTAAGTTAAGTTAAGAAAAGGAAGGATAAAAAATTATGGAAGACTTAACAATTCAAAGCGTGTCAACTCTCACATTAAAAAGGGTTCGTGAAATGTTTGAAAAGGACAACATTACACGTAAAAATAACAAAAGTGCTAATATGCCTATCATCAAATTAATTGATTTACTTGATGATGACAACAAAAAAATCACTTGTGAAATTGCCAAGGGTGGTTCAATTCTCAATCGTGGTTCAGTTATTGAGTGTTTAGTAAAACTCTATTTTAACGACAAAAAAAGTGCTTCAAAATACGGGGCTGGTCGTGTCGATATGATAAAAAACGGGGTTAAATATGAAATAAAATATTCATCTTCAAAGGGTTATGCAACCTATAATCCTAAACAAAATTATGATAATCTCATCTTTGTTAATCAAACGGGTATTTATCTAGCAAATAAAAATAATATCGTGCTTGATAACTGTGGTAAACATATCAAAACTATCACGATGAAGGGGGTTAAAACTCTATTAGAGTTTTAACTCTTACAACGGGGCTAAATAATCAAAGTTTAGCCCCTTGAAAAAAATATCATAGGAAGGGGCAAAAAATGAAAAAACAACTTAATGATGCTATTAAAGAATTGCAAAACAAGGGCGAAAAAACAAGAGAAGAAATTGCTTTATTAAATGCCTTGCTAGTTCATAGAGCAATAGTAGAATAAACAATAAACGGGGCTAAACTCTCATTGTTTAGCCCTTCCAAAAAAGAGAGGTCTAATTATGAAAAAGTTTTATATTAACATTACAACGGGCGAGATTATTAAAAAGTTTACAAAACTCGGGGCTTATATTTATTTTAAGAAGGATAGTAAAAGATTTAATTACTCTCTAAAAAGAGCCGATATAATCGCTTATAGATAACTAAAAGGCTTAAAAGATGACTGATAAAGTTATCTTTTAAGCATATTTTTTAGGGGCAGACGGAATGACCCCAGACGGAGCCTCCGTCGGGGCAGACGGAAACTCTTAAAAAGGGCTTGACGCAGCCGCAGACGGAATGATATAATATTACAGAGAATAAAGGAGAAGAAGAAGACCAGACGGAAAAAAATGAAAATGATTGACGGTCGTCAGACGGAATGATATAATATCATAGAGATAAAAAGGGAAGGGGGCGCAGACGGAAGAAAAAGAAAAAAGATTGACGCAGCCGCAGACGGAATGATATAATATAGGTATGAAAGGAAGAATTATAGAGAAAAAGAAGGCAGACGGAAAAAATCAAAAGGGCTTGACGCAGCCGCAGACGGAATGATATAATATAGGTATAAAAGGATAGGAGAAACAAATATGAAAAAATCAGACGGAAAAAACATTTATGTAGATATGGACGGAGTTTTGGCGGACTTCTTTGGAGAAGAAAATGCCGTAAAACGCTTCCAGACGGAAAAATACTTCTTTTACAACTTAAAGCCACTTACTAAAAATGTAAATGCCGTGAGAAAGGCTTTGGCAGACGGAAAACATAATATCTTCATTTTATCGGCAAGCCCTTCTTTCAAAGCCGATAAAGATAAAAGATTATGGTTGCATAAATATATTCCAGAGATGCCAGACGGAAATATCATCATAATGAGACTTGGTGAAAATAAAGCCGATTATATGAAAACGGCAGACGGAATTCTCTTTGATGACTATGGTAAAAACATTAGAGAATGGGTATCGACAGACGGAAATAGAGCCGTTAAGATTAAGGCAGACGGAGATGTTGCTATCGGTCTAAAAGCCCTTGACTTCTTACAAGATATTATCTTAAATAGTTGAGGCAGACGGAATTTCTGGGGTTGCGGCAGGCAGACGGAAAAATAATATAATGCTTGACGCAGCCACAGACGGAATGATATAATATAGGTATGAAAAGGAAAGAAACATATAGGAAGAAAAGGTCAGACGGAAGGTTTATTAAAGTGCTTGACACGACCACAGACGGAATGATATAATATATATGTAAAAGATAGGAGAAAATATTATGGCAAAACAAAAAGACTATGTAGTTAAAACCGCAGACGGAAGAATGACTGTTCAAATGTTGGTAGCAGGGGCAGACGGAAGGGTTCGTTCAACAAGTTGTCCATATCCTTATTATGAATATGAAGAAGTTGAACACAAATACACCAACGCAGACGGAGAAGAAGTATTCCACAAAGAATGGGAAATGGTTAAAAAAACTCGCACCCAGACGGTTCAAATCCTTCTTAAACGCCTCAGTCAAATGCACTGAGGCAGACGGAAACTCTTAAAAAGTGCTTGACGCAGCCTCAGACGGAATGATATAATATAGGTATAAAAGGAAGGACAAATTATGAAAATCAAAAAATTGAGCAGACGGTTAACAAAGGAACTTGGCATTGTCAATGGTTATGTAAGATTTGATACTATTTCAATTTGCAACCCAGACGGAGATGTTTGTTATATTGAAATTAAAGGGGCTTATGGAGTGCCAGACGGAGAAGACAATAGTTTCCAAAATGACTTTGAGTTATTCTACCCAGACGGAAGTTCTATTGAATATGTAGCAGGATTATTTAGAGCCACATTGGACGCAGACGGAAGGTAAAAATAAATGCTTACTTCTTCTATACTATTATGATATAATAATAGTATAGAAGAAACCGAGCCGAAAGAAAAACGGTCAGACGGAAGAATTAAAAAGTGCTTGTTCTCTCTATGCTATTATGATATAATAATAGTATAAAGAAGATAAGCCGAGACCGAAAGAAAAACGGTCAGACGGAAGTCTTCAAAATCTCTTGAATATCACTTGATAAAATGATATAATATAAGAGTAAAGAAAGTTAGTTAATTCCACTTTGAAAAGGAAAACGGCAGACGGAAAACTGATAAAACCCCTTGAATATCACTTGATAAAATGATATAATATAGGTGTCTTAAATAGGAAAGGAGCAAAATAATCTATGGCAGACAACAAACAATGGGAAATGAACGATACCCAAAAACAATTCGTTAACACATTAAAGGACTACCCAGACGGCATCACTCTCTTTGAGTTGAAACTTGAAGGTAAAGAGTTCAAAACGGGCTCTATTAATACTCTCATCACAAAGGGAATTGTGAACACAGACGGAGAGCGTGAGTTTCAATGCGAAATCGTCTACAACAAAGTCGTTGTTGGTCGCACTACCAAAAAAGGTAAAGTCTATAAGTTAGTCGCCTAGTGCGACTAACCGCAGACGGAAGGGGAAGGTTAACCTTCTTCTTCCCAGACGGAAGTAGTCAGTTCTTTCTTACGGAAGCCCAGACGGTGTCCTCCTCTTATCCATAATATCGCCGCTTGGACTTCTATAAGAGAGAACTGACAGACGGAAACGAAATTAAATTGATTGATTAACATTACTAAAAATGATATAATATATACAAGGAAAAAGGAGAAATAAAATGAACGAAATAATTAAACCAGACGGAAGAATGTCTTTCACTCCCGAAGAAGTCGCAGACGGACGTCTTGAAAGATTTGTAAAAGTCTTAATTGAAAATCAATGTCAAATGAGATTATGGACAGACGGATATTGCTATGTCGTTGAATACATTGAAGATATCACGGTTTCAGACGGAACTTTCTTCACTCTCATTGACAACGACCACTATATTAAGTCTTTCAATGAGCCTTGTGATGATGAAGAAGAAGATTAAATCTTCTTCTTCCCAGACGGAAGTGAAAAAGAAATGCTTGACACAGCCGCAGACGGAATGATATAATATAGGTATAAAAGGAAGGACAAATTATGAATAAAGAAAAAAGAACAATTATTATTGATGATGAAGAATGGGAACTCGCAGACGGAATATTTAATTGTCTCGCTGGCATCGTCGGTAAAGAATTAGAAAATGTTGAACTTACCGACACAGACGGAAATAGTTATCCTGCGACTATATGCCGTGAAACCAAACAAATATGGTTATGTTAGCGGCAGACGGAACTATTAAGTTCCCTCTTGAAAGCCGCAGACGGAGTGATATAATATATATATCAAAAAGATAGAGAAAGGAAAAACCAGACGGAAATGAAAATACTTGTATTAGACACTGAAACTCTTGGCTTATTAAATCCATCAGTATACGATTTGGGTTATCTAATTTATGATACCACAGACGGACGCATCATTATTGCTCGTGATTATATAACTCGTGAGATTTATGATGACACAGAAGCCATGCAGACGGCATACTATTATAACAAAAAGCCTATCTATGAACAAATGCTCGCAGACGGATATTGCAAAAAAATTGCTTGGCGTGATATTTGCCGCATTCTCAAAAGAGATATAAACAAATATAAACCAGACGGCATTTATGCTTATAACTCTCGCTTTGACACTCGCTCAATATTAAAAACTTGCGAAACTTTGAGAGTGAAAAATCCTACCCCAGACGGTATCCGTGATATTTGGAAAGGCTTAACAGACCCACACATCACGCAGACGGAAGATTATATTAACTTCTGCAAGACAAATGGCTTTATGACAAAACATAAAAAACCACGACCACAAGCCAAAGCCGAAACCGTTTATAGATTTCTTACAAATCAGACGGACTATCAAGAACAACATACTGCTCTTGAAGACAGCAAAATTGAATTGGTAATTTTATTAAAGGCTCTCGCTCTTACAGAATGAGAGCCCAGACGGAAATGTCAATTACTACTTGATTAAAAATATAAAAATTAATATATAGGAAGGGAAAAAATGAAACATATTTATCTTTTATGGGGCGATATTAAACCAACTTTTATGAAGTTTAGAACAGATGATGATTTTAATAATTTTATTAGAGAAAATTTTAACAATACAGACGGATTATTATATCGTAAATTAAATATTCTACAAACAATTATTTTCGAAATACAATTTGGAATTAGTGTTTTAATTGATATACTGCGAAATTGAATTAGCCCAGACGGAATCTAAAACACAATTTCGAATAAGAAAAATGAGGCGTAAGTCTCTTTTTTTTCTTTTCGCTTCCGTCTGACCCTTTTCCGTCTGCAGACGGTTCCGTCTGATTTTACCATACCCGTTTTCTTTTGTCAACTAATTTTTTTCCGTCTCCGTCTGTGTTCCGTCTGCCCCATCCTATCACTTTTTACACTATTTGTCAAGGAAAAAGCAGCAGCAACTTTTAGTAGATATCTAGTCGATTTTTAGTCGCCTTCTAGTCGATCCTTGGTAGTATATTTTATCGCATTTTTTTCTTTTGTCAAGAGAAAGCAGCAGCTTTTTAGTTAGTAGTTAATTAGTATGTTTTTAGTAGTTTATTGGTAGATCTTTAGTTAGTAGTTTTTTAGTATTTAATTAGTAGATATTTAGTATTGACGAACCCGAAACGACATGGTAAAATTATTTATGTAAAGAAAAGAAGAAAAATAAATTATTTATGCAATTAAAAATCTTCTTGACTTATACCTCATCATCATGATATAATATATAGGTAAGGAAAGAAGAGAAAAGTTAGTTAGAAAAAATAATTAAAAATCTTCTTGACTTATACCTCATCATCATGATATAATATATATACAAAAGAAAAGGAGAAAATTAAATTATGAACAAAACTTGGACTATGAATGACACTCAAAAAGACTTCGTTGCAGTCTTAAAAGACAACGTTGACGGCATCACTTTATTTGAATTGAAGTTAGCAGGTAAAGTATTTAAGACCGGTAGCATCAATACTTTAATCACCAAAGGTATCGTTGAAATCGTTGGTGAAAAACAATTTGAATGCGACATCGTATTTAATGGGGTTGTTGTCGGTAAACAAACTAAAACCGGCAAAATCTACAAATTAGTCAAACAAGACTAATTGACTGACATCATTACTCAAGAGGGGTTGATGTCCGGCAGCCTAACCAAAGCCGGCATAACCTATAAATTAGTTAAACAGAAATAACACTCTCGATTAAAGTAGGTTTGCTAATTTTCTCTTGATGCAAGGTCCGCTTCGGCGGGCCTTTTTCTTTTTGCAGGCAGCTCCGTCTGGTTCCGTCTGGTTCCGTCTGGTATATGCACGAAGCTGCGGCTGCACTCTCCATCCTTTTAGGTAGCGTCGCCCATTTTATCCTATTTAAAGTAAAAAGCAGCAGCAGCAAATAATGAAAAAAGTTGTGGATTAAGCCGCAGTAGCGTGGTAAAATTATATTATAAGAAAAGAAGGAAAAAATTATGAAACAGGTATATGACTATTACACTAAAAAAATCGTTTTTGAGGGCACATATGAACAATGCTGGGACTGGATTATGTCTCAAGCCTTCACTTTTAAAGACGGCCGCAAAATATTTCGTTCTTGGTTGGAAAGCGGCAGCACTGTATATGACGTCGGCAACCTATATATCTTCAATAGTTAATTAAAAAAATCATTGACATATGCGAAATGTTATGGTAAAATTATTATATAAGGAAAGAAGAAAAAATTAAAAAGTTAAAAATTAAAAACTTCTTGACATAATCAAAAAACTTATATATAATATATATAAGGAAAAAGATAAATAAACTAATTGGTAAGTTCATTAATTATCTTGTTAATTAGTTAAAAACTTCTTGACTAAGTTAAATCTTCTTGATATAATTATTATATAAGAAAGATAAAATAAAAATAGTAGATTATTGAAAAATCCTTTCCTCCACTATTCTAAGAATGTGTGGACATAATCGAAAAAAATCTATATACTATATATAGAAGTGGGACAGCTCCTGATCTCTGCGTGTACCCCACTTAAAATAAAGCAAAATAAAGTTAGCCGAGTTAGGTCGCCTTCACCTTGAGAAGGCATTAATATGGCCGCCACCGGGAATTGGTAGTTCGGGGTTCGACTCCTCGAGTGGTCCCACGCACAGGGCTAAGTGCGAAGTAGACCGTAGAAACGGGTATCTCGCCCAAACCGCAAGACGCCAGGGCACAGCTTTGAATTAAATGCGGAATAGAAGAGATTGAAGGATCTGTGCAGTGAGATGAGCTATCACTTAAAAGGAATTGCTTAGTGAGAGACTATCACAATAAACATTTGTCGGTTAGCGGGTCCGCCAAAAACCTGTGAAGTTGGTGGGTTATCTTCGGAAAAATCCACGGGTTCACGGTAATCCTTGAAAACCCATGGGGTTCTCGATAATCCCTGAAATCGGGTTCTCAACCCCTCGCTGTAGTTTAATGGGTAGAGCACCAATCAGTGATTAGGTGATACGGGTTCGACTCCCGTCGGTGGCTTGGTTGAGCGTGGCTTGGTATCCGGAAAGTTACCACGACGTCAAAGCAGTTAATTTCTCACCTGCGTATTCTTCCAAAAGAAAAAATGATATCGAAGCAGTTCTTATTTCTATTTTCTCATCTGCGTACTCTTCCAAAAGAAAATCTGTGCGTCTTTATTCTTTTCTGCCGCCACAAAGTAAAAGAAGTGGAAAAAATCCTAGACTAGGTAGTCGACTAATGCGGACACGTTTGCGGTGAGATCGGGGCTGAATATCCGCTGAAAAAGCACAAACCGTATCCTTCCAGCGGGAAGGATTTTTTTATAGAAAGATAACTCCGTCTGATTTTACCACGTTTATCAGATTTTGTCCAAAGAATTAATAAATTATTAATTGTAAATTTTAGTAGACTAACCCCAAACATCATGGTAAAATTATAGTATAAGAAAAAGGAGGAAGATATTGTGAAGCAAGACAAAATTATTATCCATGTTGATACGACAAAAATGCGGAATAAAATGCACTTTGAAGTTCAACGCACTACTCGCGCGAATGTCTTCCGAGACCGCACCAAATACACCCGCAAGAGAAAACATAAATTAAAAATTGATTAGTCTATAATCAAATATTCTCTTGATTAACACAACAACAAATAGTATAATATATATAATAAGAAAAAGGAAAGGAAAATTACAAATGGACAGTTCACTCAAAATATATCTTCGTGCAATAGGACAATATCCATTGCTAACAAAAGAACAAGAAATCGAGCTTGGTCGTCTTATCAAGGAGGGTACTCCTGAGGAAGCCGCCGAGGCTCGCGAAAAAATGATAAATTCAAATCTTCGATTGGTTGTATCAGTTGCCAAACCTTTTAGAAACGACAATCATAACATTTCTCTTGAAGATTTAATCGCTGACGGCAATACTGGACTTATCACCGCAGTAGAGAAATACGATTATTCATTAGGATATCGTTTTTCAACTTGCGCGGTCCCATGGATTAAACAAGCCATTATGAAAGCCATTATCGACAAAAGCCGCATCATTCGAGTTCCAGCGCACATCATACAAAAGTTCAATCAATATAGAGACGCGATGCATGACCTTTCTGTTCAAGGCATTGATAATCCTACTGATGAACAGGTCGCTAAACTAATGAAGTGCGATGCAGATGATATTCAAAAACTCCGCACTTGGAAACAAAACACCGCCTCACTTGAAACTCCGCTTGGAGATGAAGAAGGAAATACATTAGAAGATGTCTGCGCTGACACTTCTAGCGAAACTCCTGATGAATATGTTGAAAAAGTATTGCGCCGCGATTTTGTAAATAAGTTGCTTGCAGACTTAAATCCTCGCACTCGCACTATTTTCAAATTGCGTTTTGGTCTTGGAGATGAAAATGACCCTGATGAATACAAGGTAGAACACACTTTAGAGGAAATCGGCGATCTTTTAACTCCTCGCATTACACGTGAGCGTGTTCGCCAAATCGTTACTCAACAAATTGCAAAGTGGAAGATCCAATACGGTGATACCTTTGCAATTTAGTTGCCATTAAAAGAAAATTTTATTTGATTAACCCTAATAGATAATATATAATTTATATATAAAGAAAAAGATAAAACTATTTAGGGAAAGGAAAAATATGGTAAACAAAAGTAATAAGAAAAAATTTAATTTATATTGGCACAAAGATGTTAATGAAACTTGGTGCGCGACTGCCTATTTCGTAGACTATTCTACTGGTAAAACATATTCTGTTACCACGGCTTCTGCGCCCGACGATAAAGTTCGCATCGCGAAAGATTACGCAGAGCATCGCTTAGATAACTACGTGACCGAGTTTCTTGCCGCAAAACCGCAATTCACCCGCGTAGAGAAGGATGAATTCGACAAATACTACTGGGCTGAACGATAAGTCCAATAGAAAAAATATTTCTCTAATACTGAAAAAAATTATTGCTTAACCCCAATAAACAATATATAATTATTATATAAAGATAAATGAAATTTATCAAGAAAGGAATTGAAAATTGTATGTCAACAAAAATTGTCTACACAGAAAACGACCGTGCAATCGTTAATGCACTCCGCAACAGCGAAGGTTTATCTCTCGCAGAAATCAAAGAAGCCACTGGCTTAGAAATCAAATCTGGACACATTGTCAGTGCCATGAAGAAAGGTTTAATCGCCAAGATTGGAGAAAAAGAAGTTTCTCGTCCATCAACTCGCGTAGTTTCTACTTATATCTATGCTGATAGCGATGTTCATATGAACGCTAATGGTAAACCATTCAACTATACTGACGGTGAAAAGGCTGTCCTTGAAGCCGCATCAAAAATGAGCGAACCATTCACTCTTGCCGATCTAGCAGTTGCTATGGGTAAAGAAAAATTAAGCTCTGGCTCAATTAACGGTCTTGTTAAAAAAGGCAATATCACCAAAGGTGACGGCAAAGAAGTTGAAAGTGCAACTAAATCAACTATTGGTGTTTACGGTTTCGTTGCAGATATCCCTGCCGACGCTGAATAATTAGTAAGTCAATAGTAGTAAATGGGGAGAACAAGTTTTCTCCCCTTGAATAAAAAAGTTATTGACAAAAGCAAAAAAGAATACTATAATATATATAGTTAAAGATAAAAATAAAAATATTTAATAGCAATATCTTTATAACGAAGTATTGCTGGACCCGAGCCATAGGTAAGCCGATGTCCTTAAACTCAAAGCCAATGCGTCAAGCACTTTGGACCCGAGCCATAGGTAAGCCGATGTCCTTAAACTCAAAGCCAATGCGTCAAGCACTTTGGACCCGAACGGTTGATACCCGATGTCCTTAAACTCAAATGACCGCTGGGATCTCGTAAGACCGCAAAGCAGTAACCTCTTGATTGTCCGCGCAATCTTGGTGGGAGCGTAAGTCGTACGGCGGAGGGCGTCAAACCCGTAGACCACGGAACCTTAGTTTGTGGGTATGCTTCTTTCAGGGCAATCTTAATCGCTGAAAGCGTCAGTAGACGTGGTAAATCTGCTGTCGAACTCTTAACCCGTGACCCACTAGATGAACAGGGTTGGCGACGTACTGCCAGAAGTCCATCTCAGCCGAAACTATATTCCGGTCAAGGCTCTGCAGAAGAGCAAGTTAGTTAAAAGGGCAGTGAAACTTACTATATCTCCTTTATAAGATTAAGCAAGTGCGGTTGGCACCTCCACTTAGATAAGGTGTGGCGAGAGCAAGGGAAATGCCGGGATGAAGAGACCTTACGGACGAATTGGTGGCGTCCGAGAATACCCCAATGGTTAGTACTTCGCCTTATGAGGTACCGTAGTCTGGCGTAACGGACGCTTTGTGAGACGGGGTTGCAGTCTCTCTAGGAATTGTATCATTTCTATGATAAAAAGATCCGCCGCTCTCCGCGAGAGGCCAGGAGAAGCAAGTCATTAACAGTTCGACTATAATACACTGTTCGGTGCACTACTCGAAAGTAGTGCCGGAAACTTCGCTCGAACGTAAAATGCGAATGCCGCAGGGCCTGAGATACTGAGTTTACCACTTTACGGTTCTTCCCCGTTGGGACGCAACGAGGGCGGTCGGCTAGATCGATATGCTAGTCCGTATACTTCAACGAGAAAGAGGAGGGCACTTCGGAGGAGACGAAGAAGGGATTGACTCTATTGCCCGCATAATAGAGTTGACTGGTCAGAATAGGTGATTCTCTAGAGGTGTTGGACCGATAGAAAAGGACTTCCAACAAGAGCACACTTTAAAGCAGTTAATCGGTGGTGCATCCACCATTCGCTAATGAAAGCATAAAAAGGACTAAATTGCTTGGGTTTCAATTGGTTTCTACACTAGTACCGACACAAAAAAACCATTCCTCTGACTGTAGCGGGGTCAGTTGTAATAACGGCCGTAGCTCGGCAATCGGGGCCGCTTCACGTGGCATTTCTAGTCAAATGCGTAAGACTTAAAGCGTAACACCCACGGCTCATACTTTTGGACTGTTTTCAAGAGCAACGATAAACAATGAAAACAGTTCTTTACTTAAAGTAGGTTAGTTGAATTCAACCCTCCTTTCCTACAATTAACCTATTTTAAGTAGAGAGCCCTTGATGGCGAAAAACCGCAATAGAACTAATAAAGTATTAACTCAAAACCTTGAAAAACCTTGGAAATGAAATAATTTTCAAGAAATTCCGTCTGATTTTACCGCAACTCTTTGAATTAAGCCAGGTTTTTAGTGATTTTTAGTAGAATTTTAATTAAATACTAATAGTTTTTAACAATTTTTAGTGAAAATTTAACTATTTTAATTAAATACTAGTAATTTTTAACGATTTGTAGCGAAAATTTAGCTATTTTAGTAAAAATTTAACTATTTTAGTAAAAATTTAGCTATTTTAACCTATTTAATCCAATTATTTACTACCATTTAACTTAAAATCAACTATTTAATCTTTGACCATTTATGTTGATTATTGCGGCGGGGCGGCGCGGCATTTTTTCTTTTGCTCCTGCCAGCAAGGCGAACTTGTTCGCCGCGCAGTTTCTTATAAGGCCTGGCCCTTTTCAACCGCTGCGCTTTAAAATCCCGCAATAGTAAAAAGTAAAGTAAGCGGTTAAATTGTTCATTTTAATTAAATTATCTTGCGCCACTTTTATGTCCATTTTCGCCGCATATAGTAATAAATTAGTTCAACGAATAAAAGGATCCAATACCAAAATAGTTTAATTTAATTTAATTTAATTAGTAAAATTTCTTGACAAGTTTAATTAAACAAACTATACTAAATAAAAGGATAAACTACTATGACCTTAAAACAATTGTGCCGTTTAACTCGACGTTTTCCCCGCAACAGTAAAATCTTAATAAATGGCGAAGAAAAACCCTTTACTTTTGAATTAAAATGAGATAGCGAACAAGGTTGAATAATTGTTATTAAAACAAACGGTTAACTTAAAATCGTTCAATTAAATCTAAATTAATCTTGACTAATCTCAAAAATACTAATATACTTAAATATAAGATAGTTAAAAAGAATTATTACGACATCCCGTAATCAATTCCACTTAATTAACTTAACGAGGTTGAGCGAAGACCCTAGTCGTAGCGAAACCGACCTATTTAACGAAAGGAATAAAATTTTATGGCAGTTACAAAAGTTTTAGTTTATACTGAAAACGAAAATGCGGCTCTTGATATCTTAAAAGCTAACCGTGGAACACCACTTTCAGCAGCTCAATTAGGTATTAAACCAGCCGTTTTAACTTCAATTAGCAAAAAAGCAGACAAATTCCCTGGTGAAGCTATTGTTCTTAACAAAGAAGATCGCGAAGACGTTTGCCCAACTTGCGGTTCAAAACACGCTTACAAAGTTTATTGGATTGACTAGTTTAATCTAATTTAACGAATTAAAATTTATTCTCGGGATGTCGAGAATTTTTTTATAGTAGTTAAATTAATTAGTAGTAGTTAAAACGCTTTGAAGCTAAAAAGCTTAGGGCGTTACAAAGCGTAGCTTTGATAGACGAGAATAAATAGTAATAAATAGATGAGAATTAACAACAAATAACAAAAAGTAGATAACAAATAGTAGATAGTAGATAATAAATAATAAATAAATACTATATTAAAAATTATCTACGTTATTACTTCGCACCCCCTCCCCGGTCCCCGGGGCTCTAAGATGCTTCCTCACGGAAGCACTTCCAGGTTCCTCGCGGAACCTGTCGAGTTAGTTAAATTAATTGAATAAATTAGCATAGACCAAAATAATTAAATAGATTTAACATAGACTAAATTAATTGTTAATAAAATAACTAAAATAATTGGTAATAAAATCTTATTCAAGAAACTAAAATTATACTTCTCTATATATTATAATAAGTGACCCTCTCGCTTCCCGTTTTTTGACAATATCAAAAAAGTTATATATAGTTAATTAGTTATATAGTTAACTACTAATACCACTAATACTACTATAACTAGTTAACTACTAATACCATTATAACTAACTAACTATTGAGATACTACTAATACCATTATAACTAACTAACTATTGAGATACTACTATGATTACTATAAAAGAGATACTACTATGATTACGATACTACCATTAACAGAAGAACTTA
>CAVJCY010000078.1:0-13290 GCA_963648145.1 bacterium
AAAAAAATGTCGGAATATTCTGTAAACGAAATTCAAAAAGCGGAAAATCAGATAAATGACTATATAAAATTTATTCAAAATGTGTATGATTCAACGGAAAATTGGAAATCTGACGAGTCAATTTCAGAAATTGTGGAAAAGTCTGTCGCGTATTTAAAGAATCAAATTGAAGAACTTAAAGTAAAATCTGATGCAGCGGAAAAAATTGCAGAAATGTCAAGTCAAAAAATAAATGAAGCGCAAACTGCCTGGAATAATGGCGAAGAAAATTATGAAAACGCAAAATCTGCGCTTAACGACGAAGAATTTTCTGTTGCCCGTGCAAATCTTGAAACAGCTGGGAAATTTTATACACAGTCGCTTGTCATTTTTGAAAATGAAAAAAAATCTGATGAAGCGTACGAAAAACTGCATAAACTTCGGGAAGAAATTACTGATGCAGAAAATAAATTTGTTGTACGGGAAGTTCGTAATCATATGAATAAAGCGTGGTCTTATTTTTATGCCAGTCGGTATGATGATGCTGAGCGTGAACTTTCTGAGGCAGAAGAAAGATGGAAAACAACAAATACTTCTGAAAATCTGGAAGTTAAAAAACTTTTCAGTTATGTAAACAAGGCTTTGCTTTCTCAGTCCGGTTTTGAAATTTTGCCGTCAGATCCTTTGTACACGGAAATGTCGCAACGGCTTTCTACCGCAAATCAGTTTTATGATTCTGGCAGTAAAAAATATGAACTTGGAGACATTGAAGGTGGAATTGAAGATTTTACCGCCGCAGAAAATAAATTAAATGAAGTAAAAATCGTTTATCCTCTGAATTTAACGGCTTCCATTCTTTCTTTAAAAATTGAAAAAGTTTTGCGCCCAAAAGAATTCAGTTCAAATCTAAAAATAAGGATTGAAGAAGCGGTAAATCAATGCAAAAGTAAAGATTCTGATGTTCAGGAAAAAGGCTATGCCTATTTAAAAGCGTACGCAGAACTAGAGCCAGATTATCCTGAGTTAAATCAAAAAATTGTTCAGGCCGAAATTGATATGGGAAAACGACCGGCTCCTGTTGATAACAGTGCAAAAAACAGGGCACAGACTCTTTTTGTTCAAGCGCGTCGAACGTTTAATTCTGCCAGCGAAAATGAAAGTCAGCTTCAGAGGGCGCTTAATCTTATTGAGCAGGCAATTGACCTTGATTCAAGTTTAAAAGATGCTGTGACATTAAAAGACCGCATTTTGATTAAAATGGGAGGCTCATTGTCTCCGGATTTTACGCCGTCAGATCAAATCTTGTTTAATCAGGCGGTTGTTGCCCTTGATGACGGTTATGTTATGCGTGCAAAACGAATTATGGATGCGTTATTAAAAAGTAATTCGCGGTACACAGAAAATCCTGATTTTATGGAGTTGTATCAGGAAATTCAAAACAGGTAGAATATAAAAAGTGGGCAGAAAATTCAGTTTTTCACAATATAAAAATTCTCATTTAATAAAAATATTTGCGGCAGTTTTTTTGATTTTTTGTGTCAATTTAAATTTTTCAAAAGTTTTTGCGCAAGAAAATTTTTTCTGGGACGAAGTTTATCTTATTACGGAAAAAAATCTTGATTCCAATTTTCCGAAGACGGTTAGCAATGGTTCTGATTCTTTTTTAATCTGGCAAGAAGCGGATCCTGAAAAAAAAGAAATATTTTTGAATTTGCGTTATTACGAGGATTTAAAAACTTACAGTGAAAACATGCATTTTGCGGGACCTTTTACTTATTCCGGCGATGTTCCTGACATTTATTCTGTTGCGCTAAATAAAGGAGGCACGCTTGTAATTGCTGTTTCTGATGGATTGTACGGAATTTCAATTTTTACTTCCTATGATTTGGGAAAAAATTTTTCAAAAAATAAATTAACGGAAAATAGTTCGGACGTTGCCCCGCGCGTTTTTGTAAATTCAAATGATTATTTTGTACTTTTTACTTCAATGACGTCGGAAAATGCTTTTCGGCTGAATTATTCAGTTTCTACAGATGGCAGAAGATGGCCGGCCTTACAGATTTTTGAACCTTCTGCTTCTGCAACAAATCCTTTTTTGCCGGTTTTAGTTGGTGCGGACGGTCGTGATTATGTTGCTTTTCAAAGTCAGTTTATAGGAACGGATAGTAAAATTTTTTCTTATCAGGTTTATCTTACTTCAAAATCTGCTGATGAAAGTGAATGGAGCGACCCGCTTCTTCTTACCGATAATTTGTCTTTTAAAAAACGACCCGCAAAAGATTTTTCTAATTTTCAAAGCCAAGTGCCGGTTTTATTTAATTATAATGACTCTGTTTATCTTGCATGGGAAAGGGCTGAAAACCGAATTAACAAAATTTATGCCGCGCAAATTAATAAAAACGGAATTATCACAAAAACTCTTGCTGAAATGAATACGCGAGGTTCTCGCTCAGCGTTTTTTGAATATAAAAATAAACTTTATCTAACCTGGTCTGATGGTGCAACTTCCGTTTTTGCAGAAAAAAATGGAAATGTCTGGAAAGAAACTAAAATTCCAGCTGTTGGTGGTCAGAAAATATTTTCAAATCCGCTTGTTATAAAATCAAAAAAATCACAAAAAGAATATTTGAACTTTGTTTTTCAAAATAAAAATCCGGATGCAGAAGCAAAAAATTACATAAGTGTGCTTGGTCCTGATGTTTCTGTTTCAAAACCGACTTTTTCTGCACTTTCTTATACAGAAGGGCAGCGTTCTTCTTCCAAAAAAGTTCAGGTAAAAATTAATTTTCCACACGATACTTCAGGCATAAAATCTTATTCTTACATCTGGTCGCAAAATCCCCTGTCCGTGCCAGAAATTTCCGGTACTACAAAAAAAACAGGTGTGACGGCTGAAAATCCTGAGATTTTATCTTCTGGAACTGGCGGGCTTTCTGATTCAAAAATTACAGTAAATGCAGATTTTCAGGATGGATTTTATTATTTGACCGCAAAAGTTCAGGATAACGCGGGCAACTGGTCAGAACCAGCCACGATTGTTTATGAGCGCGATACAACGCCGCCAGTTTCTCCTTTACTTAATTTTACTAATCTTGATGAATACGGTTTTGTAAAATCAAACACTTACAGACTTTCCTGGCTGCCTTCCGCAGATGATGACACGGATGGTTATACATGGCGCATTGATTATTTGGGGGCAATTCCTTCAAAACTTGCGGTGAACAGTCGTCATTCAATGAAGTTGAACCGCAGTCAAATTGATTTTGAAATTGAAAAACTTCAGAAAAAATATCAGAATTCTTTGAATTCAAAGCGAAAAATGAGTTCTTCGCCAGATACAAGAGGTCTACAGACGTCAAAATTTACAAATGCTCCGAACGGTGTTTATGCACTGAGTGTCGCTGCAATTGATAAATGTGGAAATGTTGGTAAGCCGAATGTAAAACTTTTCATTTTGAATAAATACGAGCCACATACGCTTGTCAGTGAATCAAATTTTCAGTTAAAAACTGATGATTTGGGCCGGCAGTTTTTGACTTTGCACGGTTCTGGCTTTACTTACGACGGTACAATCAGCGAAATTTTTATTGACAGGGACGGAAATTTCCCGTACGACTTAAGCCTTTATGCTTCAAATAATGACTTTAAGGTTATAAATGACAGTCTAATTGAAGATGTAAAAATTGGCTCTGAACTTGATGAAGGCTCTTACTGCGTTATTTTAAATCATACGGACAGAGGGCTTTGCAAAACCGGAAAATTCTTAAAAATTGATCAGAACGGAACTTTAAAAATCGAAAGTCCTTACGAAGCACAAAAACATTTTTCACAGGATTTTAGGCAGTACAAATATAAACTTTCGGTTTACATTATTGTTTTGGCCTTGATTTTGATTTTTGGCACACTGATAATCGCAATGATTTTTGTAAATCTTAATAAATCAGTTTATGACAGCTCATTACTGAAATTGGAAATAAAATCTTTAATGACAGGAGCGCCTATGCCGGCACAGAAAATCAAAGAAAAAAAGGAAAAGGGGGAAAGAAGACACAGTTTACGTACAAAACTCATGGCATTTACACTTTTGCTGATTGTTTTTGTTGTCGCTTCCGTTACAATTATTACCGGTTACCGTAATATCCGCCAGCAGCAACAGACTTTAACTGAAGCACTTTATGGCAGAACTCAACTTTTGATGGAAAGTCTCAATACTTCTGTGAATAATTTTCTGCCAAATACAAGTTCTGCCTCTGAACGTGAATTGCGACGCCTTCCTGCCCAAAAAACTGCCCTTGAAGAAGCAAAATACATCACAATTATTGGCGAAAAATTAAATTCTAGTGCAAATACAAGTGACGGAGAGGATACGAATCAAAATAAAAACGGACTTTCTTATTATATTTCTTCAAATGATTCTGAAATTCTTTCTAAGATTAATACACCTCAGCCCCAATTTAGAATTTCAGAAATCACAGATACAACTTTGTGTGACATTGCTCAAAAAATGCAGATGCTGGATCTTCAGATTAAAAATGATGAGGAAGTAAAACGACTTTCGCAGGAAATAAATAATCCTTCTGTCCGCGAAGAAAATTTTGCGACAACCCAAGCTTATGAAGAATTCCTTGACGAATATGATAAAAATATGCGCGACAAGCTTTCAGCTCTTTTGACTTCTTATTCGACTCAGAATTTTTCGCAAATTCCAGATTTTGACACTTTTAATCTCCATCCCGAAAATGATTCTTATGAATATATTTTTTATCGCCCGGTAATTTATTATTCGCGTTCAACAGATTCTTATGTTCACGCCGTTATAATCATAAATCTGAGCGTTGAAAGTCTGATGCAAAATCTTCAAAAAGAAGTTGTAAATATACTTTTCAGAAGTATTATTGTGGCACTTGTTACTGTTATTCTTGGTGCAGCCGGTGCGTTTATTCTTTCTTCGATGATTGTTCGTCCAATCCGGCAGCTTGAAAAACACGTTATAAAAATTGGTTTTGCGCGAAAAAAGAAGGACATTAAGGAAATAAAAATCCGCTCAAACGATGAAATAGGAAGGCTTGGCGATGCCGTAAACAAAATGACCGAGGAACTTAAGGCAAACGAAATTGAACAAAATTTGCTTCTTGATGGTGCCGATGTTCAAAATTCGCTCACTCCTCTCCAAAAAGAAGAAACTTATTCTGATTTTGAAGACGATTATATAAAGGCTTCAGGCTATTATCAGGCGCAAACGGGCGTTTCCGGTGATTATTTTGATTATCACAAACTTGATGATGAATGGTACTCGTTTATAAAATCTGATGCTTCAGGTCATGGTGCCCCGGCCGCAATTATTGCCACCGGAGTTGCTGTAATTTATCGTGAATATTTTGACAAATGGACTTTTAAAAAAGAGGGAATCAAAATTAATGCACTGGTAGAACGAATTAATGATTTTATCAACAACTGGCATTTGCGCGGAAAATTTGCAACTCTTCTGGTTGGAATTTTTAACTGTAAGACTGGCGATACTTATGTTTGCAATGCTGGTGACAATCTTGTGCGCATTTATAAACAAAAAGAATCTCTTGTAAAAACAATAAAATTAAAGGAAGCTCCGACGGCAGGACCTTTTGACACAGAAATGGTTAATATGAAAGGCGGCTTTATTGTGGAAAAAATTCATCTTGAAAAAGGTGATATTTTATTTTTATACACTGACGGAATTGAAGAATCTTCCAGAAAATTGCGTTTTAAAGATTTTTCTGTTCAGCAGTCGGAAGAAAAAGTCATGCAGAAAAATCCGCAGACAGGGCGTCCTCAGGAAGTTATCAAAAAAATTGACAAAAAAGAGGAATTTGGGGCTCAGAGAGTACAGAAAATTATTGAAGATTTTTACAACAGAAAAATTTTTCTCCTTCAAAAAGAACAAAACCCTTTAGAAGACGAAAAATTAGAATTTGATTTTTCAAAATGCGAAACAAATCTTCATAATTTGATTTTTGCTCTTGCGTCTGCAGAAAAAGTTTTCCGAATGTATAAAACAAAACTCACGGAAAAAAGCGAATATATCACTGTGGATAAAAACATTGATCTGCTTTTGCAAAAATGTTTCAGCCTTTATCAGAATTATGCACTGCAAAAAGAGCCGTCTCCGGATAAACGCAATTTCTTTGATTATTTTTCAGTTTGCGAAGACGAGCAAGGCGACGACCTGACGCTTCTTGCAATTCAGCGAAAATAGTTTGTTTTTTTTTATATTCAGACATATATTTATTAGAAGGAACTCTGAAATTGCAATTTTTAGAGGTTCCCATTATAGAAATTTAGAATTTTTAAATTAAAAAGCGAGGTAAAATATGGATACGAATGAAATTTCTCAGAAAATAAAGGATGCTTTTAAAAAGAGTGCAACGGCAACTAAAAATGCTTTGGAAAGAGCCGGAGAAAAAATTCAGGATATTTCCGATAAAAATGCAGTAAAAATGGAAATTCATAAGGCTCAAAAACAGATTGACGAAAAATATCTTGAAGCCGGAAAAAAACTTTATCTTGCTATGTCTAGCGGTGCTACACTCGATTTTTCAAAAGTAAAAAATCTTCCGGAAGGCGTTTCTGAAAATGATTTTTCTGAAATTTTTACGTTTGTGAAAAAGACTCAGAAAATAATAAAAGAAAAGGAAAATGCT
Source organism: bacterium (assembly GCA_963648145.1). GTDB lineage: Bacteria > Spirochaetota > Spirochaetia > Treponematales > Treponemataceae > Treponema_D. The sequence continues at coordinate 6,657 of CAVJCY010000078.1, forward strand.
CTTCAGGGCGAAGAAATAAAATCAAAAAAAACTGCAAAAAAATAAAAATACTGTGCCGTCGCAGCTTTTAGGTTAACTGTTCAAGTGAATAACGCACAAGATTCAAAAACTGTTGTCGAAGTTCATCAGTAATCATTTGATCTGTTGTTGCTTTTGAAAATTCACTTTGTACAATTTCTTCAATTTCCTGAATATCTTTTTGGAAAAAAGGAAGGTGACGACCAATCAGACTGTCTTTTAGGCTGTTGCTGGAAAAAGTAAACGGTCCTGCAAATGCAATTTCAACATTCATAAGGGAATTTTTTTCTATCGAAGCCATAAAAGCATAGGACGCAGAATCTTCCGTGATTTTATGTTCAGGACCAATTCGTCGAAAAATTGTAAGGTCAACGTCATTCAGCGGAATCCGGATATTTGTGAGTACAAAGTCGTTTGGAATGGTTTTGAAATTTTTTATTGATTCACTGAATGTTTCGTAAGGGCTGGAAAATTCAAGACGGGCATCAAGGGCAATGAGCGGTGCGTAAAGCGTGAGTTTTTGTCCTTCCGCACAAATGTTTCCGCCAAGAGTCGCAAGGTTACGAATAAAAGGATTTGAAATACAGCTCAAAGCCTGAAAAAGAACCGGCGGAAGATGTTTTTCACCAATTTCAAGCATTTCTGCAAGACTCACGCCAGGACCAACATCAAGATAGCGTTCATGACGAATAATCTGGCACAAGTCTTTTACATTTCTTGTAGAAATTGCTCTGTCCGGAAATTCTTCTATTCTTGTGCTGCCACCAATAATTTTTACACCGGGATTATTTTTAAGGAATGAAAAAACATCATTCAGATTTTTTACGTAAAATATCTGTTTATCCATAATCTGCCTTTTATCGTTTTTCTTTTTTATTGTGAACACTTAGTGCATAAATTATACCGTTTACAAGAGTATCTAAATCCACGCAACAAGGAGAAAGATGTTTTACCTGCTCAATAATTTCTGTTCGAGAAACTTTTTTCTTCATTTTTAAAATCTGATATGCAGAAAATATTTTGCCAGCATTGCAGTACCCGCATAATTTTATTCCGGCTTTGTTAAATCCTTCCATGATTTGAGAATATTCTTCTGTTTTTGAAAAATATTCCAAAGTTATTATTTCAGAATCTTTTACAATTCCGGTGGGGCATTTGCAGGCTGCAATATTTTTGTCATTTACAAGTACTGTACAAGAACCACAAAATCCCTGTGTACAACCGCTTTTTACAGAATTGCAGTTATAATTTCGTAAAACGCTGAGCAGTGGCTCGTCCGCCTGCGCTTCTAAAACAGTTTTTGTTCCGTTCAACATAACTGGAATTTTCATTATGAATTACCTCCGGAATTTTCATTCTGCTTAAGGAGAGTTTCGTTTTTATCAGGAGTCAAATGTGTTGAATTTCTTTTTTTTACTAAATTGTAAAGTTGATTTTCGCTTACTGGCAATTCTGTAATTTGAGTGGCAAGGGCAAGCGAAAGTGCAGAAGAAAATGCCGCCGGCAGAGTATTATGCACAAGCTCACCAATTTGAGATGATTTTTTATCAGATTTTACAAAATTTATGTGCAGATTGCTGTAAGAAACGCCTTTTCCTTTTACAAGCATCTGGAGTTCCTGCTGTACTTCAAGCCTGATTGTGCGCAACGCTGCCATCTCATCCAAAAGTTCACCACAGCACACGCTAATCCAAATTCCTTTGATTTTTTCGCTGAAAGTGTAGGTGTCAAGTTCAATTTCAACAACCGTAGTCGCACTTGCAGTAGAATGAAATGGCTGACCGGAAAAGGTTTTATTATTCCAGTTCTTTTTGATTACGTTGGAAAGGCTTCGTTTTGTTGTGATTGGCAGTGGCTGATGAAAACGTTTTCTTTGAATATCATTACAGCATCTTCTGACAATTTCGTTGATAATTCCAATTGAACTGAAAATGTCTTCTGGATTTTCGGGAAGTTCATTGACATCAAAATCAGAATTAATTGAAATATTTTGTGGCGGAAGCTGTAAAATTTCACTAGCATTCTTTTTCCAGATTTCCTGAACAGGGTCGGAAGGTTTTATCGCGTGAATAATCACTTTATCTTCCGTCGTGAGCGTAACTTCCATTTTTGAATTGTAAGAAAAATTACTTTCCCCACAGTATCCGGAAATATTATAACCTGAAGCCATGCCAATTCCCCGCAGTGGCATTGCAAAAAACGGCCGGGAATCTTTTTCAGTTCTGTCAATTGCTTCCATCTGATACGAGGCATATTTTCGCCCAAAATCAGAAGCTTTCGTTGCATCAGAAATTGTGTCTTCTATTTGTGGCGGTTCAATTAAAATCGGGATATTTTCTTTTTTGTTCACGGTGGAATTTAAAAGGCGCAGTTCATCCGGAAAAATTCCCGTTTTCTGACTAATTTTATGAAGCATACTTTCAATTGCAAAGAAAACCTGACTATCCACAGACTTTATATGAATTGTTGTCGGCGGATTTTTAGAAATATGAGTGTTTGCAAAAATATGAAGGTTTGGAATTTTGTAAAAATTCGTGGCGGCAATAGCAATTCTGTCCGTAATTTCCCGTGCAAAAGGATTTTCTGCACCAACATCCATGTCAATTTTAGCCTTGAGTGCTTTGATTTTTCCGTCCGCCGACACAGATGCCCTGTAAAAAATTTTTGTATTAACGCTCGGCGCCATATATTTTTTCTGTTCTTTTTGTGTCAAAACAAGTTTTACGGGTTTTTTTGTCAAATAAGATGCAATCGCAACCTGAACTGCAATTTGATTTGTCCTGCACAGACCGTTTGAATAAATTCCCGACGTTTTTGTTTTATGAATGAAGATTTTTTCAGGAGGAAGATTTAAGGCTTTTACAAGAGCGTTTTGCAAATGCCACGTCCATTTTGTAGGAACGTAGATATGTATTTTTTCGCCTTCCACATAACAAAAGGCGCCGTCCGTTTCATGCCAGTCAGGATTTATGATTTTTTGAGACCACGATTCTTCAATAATTTCATCAGGATTTGCAAAAAGCACCGAATCAGCGTCCGCGAGTGCAAGATTTTCGTAAAGTCCTGTTTTAATTTCGCGTACGGCAATTATTTTATTTGTATTTTCTTCGCTGTGAGTTCTATCAAGAACTGTGTCCAGCGACGGCAAATCATTTAATTTTTCTACAAAATCATTCAGTTCAGAAACTTTTGACGTACTATGAATGTCAATTACCGGACGTTTTTTATCTATTACCTGCTGTACTGCTGCTTCAAGACTTGCAACATCAAAATTCACAGAAACTTTTTCTGCATTTTCTTTTACAATCTTGAGAGAAGGCCCCGTCAAAATCGCCAGTGGTTCGCCGGTATAAGAAACGCTCCCATAGCCAAAAATTTTACTTCTTGTACTATTTGTTTCCATGATTTTCTGTCCGGGAATGTCCTGTGCAGTAAAAAGTCTACAGCTTTCATCAAGATTTTTTGCCGTTATACTTTTAATTTTTCCTGTTGCGGCCGGACTTCTGATTAAAACAGCATAAAGACAGTCTTTCTTTGAAAGGTCTGAGTAAAATCCATTTGCGACGAGCGATCTTTTTTGTGTGTCTTCAGATTTTTTTCTAGGCATGGTTTTCTAATCCTATTTTTCTGATTGTTTCTACTACAAATTTTGCCTGATCGTCAGTTTCATCCGGGAATAGAGGAATGGAAATGCTTTTTTGATAATGTTCCTCTGCATTCGGAAAATTTTCTGCCGTAAAATCAGGATAAAGTTTTTTCCAGTAAGTAAAATGAAAAATCGGAATAAAATGAACTGAAATCCCAATTCCTTCTTTCTGGAGTTTTTTTGCAAATTCCTCGCGCCCGATTTTTAATTTTTCAAGATTAAGGCGGATAATATAAAGATGCCATGAATTTCCCAAAGAATCAGGCGGGCAGTTAATAAAATCCATTTTTGAAAATTCCTGATTATAAAAGTCAACAATTCTTTTTCGTTGACTATAAAAAAGCCATGCCCTTTCAACTTGACGGCATCCAAGTGCTGCAAGAACATCCGGAAGATTAAATTTATACCCCGGAGCAACAATATCATATTCCCAAGATGCTTTTGGCGAAGTGTAGCGATCCCATGTTGTACGATCCATTCCGTGCATTCGCATTACAGTCATTCTTTTTGCAAGTTCAGGATTTCTTGTACAAACCATTCCGCCTTCTGCCGTCGTTATGGTCTTTGTTACATAAAAACTAAAAACTCCAGCATCGCCAATAGCACCCGCAAAACCAAGTTCCGTGCTGGAAGGAAAAGCGTGTGCGGAATCTTCAATTACATAAATTTTATTTTGAGGAGTACTGTATTTTTGAGCAAGTTCAATAATTTTTTTCATATTACAGATATTTCCTGCAATATGAACCGGGACAATCGCGCAGATTTTATGTTCCGTGTCATTTTTTAATATTTCTTCAACTTTTTCAGGATTAATTGAATAGGAATCTTTTTCTATATCTGCAAAATAAACGTCCGCTCCTAAATGCCGTGCACAGGCTGCTGTAGAAACAAAAGTATAAGGAGTTGTAATAACAACTTTTCCGCTTTTTACGCCGCAGGCTTCCATTGCAAGAATCATTCCGGAAGTATTCGAATTTACCGCAAGCGAAATAATTTTGTCGCAGGAAAGATTTAGTTTTCTGCGGTTTTCCATCACTTTTTCGGCCGGAATAACGGGCAGGTCAGGCAACTGATTTTCCGCACCGGACAGTTGATTTAAGCTTTTGCCACAAGTTTTTTCAGAAAGTGATTCGTCCAAAGCCTCACTGAATTTTTGTTCAAATTCAAGTGCATATTTTCCTGTCGTAAGCCATAAAGAATTCAAAACGTCCATTACAGTATTTTTTTCTTCATCAGTAATTGCAGCCCGATGAAAAGGAACTTTTATTTCATTCATATTTTTTTCCTTATGAAAACCTTTAAAAAGCATCGAAAATGATTTTTTTATAGATGTCCTCAATTCTGAGCTCATCTATAAAGTGTCAGTTCTAAGCTGACCGTCAGTTTTAATTTCCTCATAAAATTTTTTAAGACTCTGGCAGTCATCACTAAGAATCTGAACAAGTTTTTCCCTGTTTCTAAAACATTCTTCCTTGCCGCAAGTGTATTCGCAGCACAGTTTTAATTTATCAAGGAGACTATTCAATCTTTCAGAAGAATATTCAATATTTTCAAGTTGGAGAATTTTCGGATATTCTGTCGGTTTAGGATTTTCTTCTTTTAACCATAAAGGTTCTGTTAACCGTTCGCCTTTTCTGGCTCCGATGATTTTAATTTCAATGTCCTTATAAGGTTCAAGTCCACTGAATTTTATAATTTGTTTTGCAAGATCAATGATTTTTATACTTTCACCCATATCAAGAAGATAAGAACAGCCGTTTTTGCCAACTCCGCCACTTTGAAGCACAAGAGAACAGGCTTCCGGAATCGTCATAAAAAAACGCTCCATTTTTTCGCTTGTGACAGTCACCGGTCCGCCAGTTTTAATCTGGTTTTGAAAGAGTGGAAGAATTGAACCGCGGCTACCTAGAACATTTCCAAAGCGTACAAACATAATTGCCTGATTTTTGCCGGCCTTTTTTGCCGCGTCTAGAACAAGTTTTTCGCAGAGCATTTTAGAAACTCCGTACACACTGACCGGCTCAACTGCCTTATCTGTAGAAATCAGGACAAAACGTTCAACATTATGCTTTAAACTTGCATCAAGCAGATTTTTAGTGCCAAAAACATTATTTTGAATTGCTGCAACCTGATTTTCTTCCATCATAGGAACATGTTTATAGGCCGCACAATGAAAAATTACATTACATTTTGTCTGCTTAATGATGTAATCAATGTATTCACGATCTTTCATGTCGCCAATAATCGGTACAACAGATGCTTTTTCGCCAACGCCTTCCTGCTGAAGAATCTTTAATTCACGATAAATATTACAAATCGAATTTTCCCCATGACCAAAAAGATAAAGCCTTTCCGCTCCGCCACTCAAAAGTTGCCGGGAAAGTTCAGAACCAATAGAACCTCCGGCTCCGGTTATAAAAACTCTTTTTCCGCGAAGATAATTTAAACTCTTGTTCAAATCAATAGTAATTGGAGTTCGTCCAAGAATATCTAGAGGATCAATTTCGCGAGTCTGAATGATATGCGCTGTTCCATTTATAACTTGACTTATGCACGGTAAAATCTTTATATGAGTAAAGCCGTTTTTATGTAAAATTTCATAAATTTCTTTAATTCTTTCGTTCGGAGCACTAGGAATCGCAATAATGGCCTCGTCCAAATCAGAATTATTCATAATCGAAGCCACAGATTCAACCGGTCCTAGCACCGGAATACCGTCAATTACCGTTCCAATCAGTTTTTTATCATCATCAAGAAATGCGTTCACCTTACCAAAAACTTTTTTTCGCTTAATTTCTGTAGCAATCGTCTGTCCGGCAAAACCAGCCCCAATGATATAAATGCGCTTATCCATTTTTTTTCAACCAAAAAATATTTTATCACTAAAATCCGTATTCTTCCATTGTAATTTTTCCCCCTGGGCGTTCCCCTGACGGGTCGCGTGTTCCGCAGTTCCGCTATTCGCTCCAA
>CAVJCY010000079.1:0-12856 GCA_963648145.1 bacterium
TCCCATTCCGTCTCCGCCTGCCTGTGCCTGCGCTGCCTGCAAAAGCTGAACAAGCTGAACATTCATAGGAATATCCGCTCCGTTTTTAATCTCGCCCAGGTCTATCGGTTCAAGACCTTTTTCGGCCCGTTTTTCATTTATGGTCTTGTATGTTCTACATTCTTTTTCATCTAACTCGGCAATCATTCCGGGGTCTTCTTTTTCGTAACCAACAAATTCAAAAACATAATCTTTATTGATTTTCTTTACGATTTTGTTTATGTAACTTTCAAGAAATGTCAGTAAATCGCCTAAAAGAAGTGATTTTGAAGCTGCAATTCTGTCTTTTCCGCCGTTTTCAAACATTGCCTGTGATTTTTGCGACTGAATCCCAAGTTCGTCCATTGAACAGCCAAACATTGCAACAACTCCAGATGTAAGATAATCAAGCCAGCCTTGAAATTCCATTTCTCTATTACTTCCTGACAACTGTTTCCACTCAATTGAATCTTCTTTACCACCTGATGGAATAATTGGAATTCGCCACTGATTTAATGGTCCACCGCTCATTATTTCTGCAATGTAATCTTCCATTTCTGCTACACGGTCACTATTTGCATCACCATTCAATAGCAGCATACCTTTAGGAAGTTTATTTTCTGTAAAGTTTCCAGTATTGTAAGTAAACGTATTGATAACTGATGTAATTAAATCAACAGCCTGCTCAACATAAGAATAACCATACATTGAATGATGAATATCTGTTCGAGGATTTTCAAAATCAAAAATCATAGTGTCCGGCGTATATCCGGCAGCCGGTATTCCGTCTACAATCTGCAAATATCTGAAATCAGTTTTATCCTTGTCATCTGCAACAACGCGCTCAATAGTTGCACTGTCTACTGCAAAAAATGCGCATGGCTCCCCTTTTTTGTTATACTGAATTTCTGTTGCAATCTGGTCCAAAGTGAGCTCATCGCGGATAAGTTTTGTACAGTACTTTACAAAATCATCTCTGTCAGTATCTTCATAATCTCCGCAGTTATTAATAAAGTCTCTTATTCTGTCACGTTCTTTATCTTCTTTTACGCCTTTTGTTAAATCTTCATTTTTTTTGTGAATGATGAAACCGCGCACATTTCTACTTGTTGAAACTTTCAAAAACGGCTTTATTTTTTTCTGAATATGATTAATACAAGTATTTATAATCCACGCTTTTTGAGCAACGGCACGCAAAGTATTACAGTGAATTCCGCCATACTGAATTCTTGAAATTGTTCTGATGTCGCCAAAAGCGTTATCACTGATAAAATAAGGGTCGTAAAAAACTGAATCAGCGTCGTGCATCTTGCCGCGTTCTTCAAAAAAATAAGTATTAAAAAGCATATTGTTTGTGTTATACAGTTTTTCATTTATGGCAACTCTCTTTTTATTTCCATCACCTGTTTTGTTAAAAACATCTCTCTTTCTTAATTCCTTTTCAACATTTATCAATTCCGGCTTAGACATTTTAAAAACCTCCGTTAAGCAAAAAAAAGACAGTCCTTTCACCAAAAAATGATAAAAAGACTGTCCTTAGACATATCTGAATAATAATTTAACTCATTTTATAATAATTTTTCTCTAATGTCATTAATCAATTTATTTTAAAAACCAAATCTCCGGTTTATTTCTCTTAAACTTTTGCCCCTCGGAATTTTAGACAAAGAATTTAATTCTTTATTGCTCAGAACTTCACCCGAAATACTGTCTTTATTTTTCCACGTTTCATAAAATCCGGCTTTTCTGTCAGAACAGGCAAGATTTGCAAGCGCAAAAGCCCAAAAACTATCCGCATGACCGTTTTCATCTCGGTCAGCATCGTATCTAAAATGTCCGCCCGTTGTAGGAATTCGCCTGATACTATGAATCTGATGATGTAAGTTTTTATCATTCGGCAAAATAAATTCTTGTTTCTGTAATCCGATTTTTATATTCTGCGCCATTACTTCTTTTACATCCGCATTAAAAACAATTCCCTCAACTTTTGCGCCATATTCTTTTTCAAGCATTTCACAAATCGGCATTCCCATCCCGGTACTATCTATGCACATTCTTCGAATCGGTAAACTTTTATTTAATTCTCTGATGCAGTTTATCTGATATTCAAAGTCTTTAGCACGTAATTCTTCATATCCGTAAACTTTCTTTTTTCCGTCCGGCAATTGCCCGATTAAAAAAATTGAAGTTGCATCACGCTTTTTAGCAATATCGTATCCCAAGTATAAAATACCGTCTTTTTCAGGGATATAAGGTAAAGTACACATATCACTGATTGATTTTTTGATTTTTACTTCACGGTTAAAATATTCAACGCTTGAACCAGATTCAATAAAATCTTCTGTCAGATTTTCGTTTACGTCTTCATTCATTCCAGGTGTGCAACTATAAATCTCCTCAAGCGTGATATAACTTTCCGTTGTGTCTATAAACTGACATTCACATTCCTGCTGAAAATCTTCAATCACGTCATTGTTAAAAATTTCTTTAAGAGTATCAGTTGCAAATCTTCCAACTCTTTCGGCAGTATTCATTGACGGTGCTTCTTTTACAGCCGTTGCAACATCTTTACATAATGCCGTCGCAAACCACCACGGAACATTAAAACGCTGATATGCCGGATATTTTACGCGGTCAGTGCAAATTTCATAAAAACGCCCGATACAGCCTAACGGCGTTGAACCAACTTCAATACAGCCACCCCGTGATATTACGTACAATGCAGCCGTGTAAACATTTTTTGACATTGCAGGTAAAAAGATTCCAAACTCATCAAGAGAAATATCACCGCCCTTTCCTCGCGGTGGTCTACAAGGCATTGAAATCAACCGGCTTGTTGTCTTTCCGTTCGCATCCAAAAATTCCAGTTCACTTTTATTTTCTGTAATTATTTTCTTTCGCGCCCATACTGGAATTGAATCATAAAATTCACGTGCATAACGGATTTTTTCAAGTGCATCACTTTCGTTGTATGATACAAACTGCTTTACATATTTTTGACGCCCTGGATCCAATGCCTTACTGATACCTTTTAACGCCGTCGCAAAACTGAATCCAGTGCGTCTACTTTTCAGAATTGAAATAAATTGTTTTGTTGAAGTTATAAAATCCTCCTGCCAAAAATCCAAAACAAGAGGCTTATCATCAAATTTGCAGTAAGCATATAAATAATTCAAACGTTCTTCTGGTGTCAGTTTTTCAATAATTCCAGGCATATTTATAAAGTCCTCTCCGCGAAAAAAATCAAAAAGGCTCAAAAATAACAAATTTTACTAAACGAATAAGAAAAAACGCTGAATTTTAATTAAAGAATGGCAAAATTTAAGCATTTTTAATCAAAATCAGGTTGATTTTCTGTATTTTCGATGTAATTTTCTGCATTTTCTTTCACTTTCTGATTATTTAATCTGACTGTAGTTTTTACAGTTGCAAGTTTTTCTTTTATCAGTTCTACCGTTGTTTCTACGTCGTATTCTCCGTTATTCTCAGTTGTTTTGTTCATTTCGGCATTAAGTTTAAAGAGTGACTGCGCTTCCTTTTCTTTTGACGGTAATTCGTAGGTAACTACGCCCGAATTGTTTACCAAGACATTATCAATCAGTTTTCGTTTTTCGGCTGGAATTTCGTCTAGTGCTTTTGCGCCGGCTGGAATGAAGATTGTTTTGCCTTCACCGTCACGACCCGTTATTTCAATTTCTTTGGATTCATAAAAATCGCCAATATCATAAGTCGCCCGCTCAATTTTATTTGCAATGATTTGATTGCAGGCTTCCTGAACACTCACTTTTAATGTTTCATCAGTAAACTTTTTAATAAGCTCAGCAACCTTTGGACATTTTTTAATCAAGTTGTATTTTGCGTTATATGCGGATTTCAGTGCATACCCGGCTTTTAGTGCTGCCTGCGCCGCTTCTAAATACCCTTTTTGATTTGGTAACGTATACCAGATAATCAACAACTTCTGTTTTTTATTCAAGTGGACATCGCCCCAATCGTAAGAATCCAAATCAATAGGAGTTCCGTCCGGCATACAATCACAAACAGTTCTGTCTAAAGTTTTCCCTTTCATGCATTTTCAACTCCGTTTCGCACTTATGAACGGTATAGCCCAAAATCTTACGACCATACTCGCTGTAAACTACAATTTGCTTCGCATCACAAGCTATTACACTGTTATCAATAGCGGCAATATATTTTATTTCCTTGCCACATTTTAAGCATTTCTGCATCGGTGCATAAACTCCCTGGCTCTTACACCCTGATAATTCAAACTGTAATCTGTCGAATACAATTCCCCGTTATCCATGTAGTAAATTATATAACCGAAAAATGCTTTTTCCTCTGGACTTACTTTCTGAATCTCTTTTTCGATGTCAATGATTTTTCGGTTAGTATCTTCTGGATTTCCTCTGAAACTTACACTGACAATTGTACCGGCTTCGATTCCAATACGAATGTAACCGGTAAATTTTTTAGCCTTGAGACTGTCAATTTGAGTTTTAATTTCATTCAGAAAATTGAATAACATTTTTATATAATACCACAATCTTTTTAGAAATTCTAATTACACTACATTTTGCTATTAACCAATGGCTAAAAAAATGGCTTATAATCGCCCTAGGATTTGCCATAATCAATTTTATACAAAAAATAGTGTAATTTTACAACTACACCCTAAATACCCCCGAAATTTTTAAAATTTTAGGTTTCGATAAACTGATAATTCGGATATTGTTTTTTAACAAGTTTTCTCTTGAGGATATACAATGGCAATTGTTTTGTTATTTTGCTTTTTACGTCCTCAATAATTTTTTTTCCGTCAGCTTTTGTGTAAACAAAATCAGCAACATAATACGCTGCCTGTTCTGTTTCCGTTTTTGGACAGATTAAAAATTTCACCTGCCTTTTTAATTCCGAAATGATGCCGGCTCTCTGCATCATCATAAGTTCATTAAAGCGATTGAACTCTTTTTGTGAATCAAACCTTAAACCGTCCTGAGTAAAAACCTTTTTGTTGTTGTATTTATTAAACTTTTTCATCTGAAAGTACGTCCTTTTTTGTCTGTATCGTAAAATCCGGCACATTTATATTCTGTCAATGCAAGTGGTGAAAAACTCCGCGTCATTTTTCCGCCACAACTGCAAACCTGCTTTTCTTTTTGCTCTGAATAAAGCTGGATGGAAATTTCAAGTTCTTGAATCTTTCCGCAACTTTTACAAACAAAATCATATTTTGCCATAAAGTTCATTCCTCACCGCGGATTAAAACGGCACGTCACTCAAATCAGTTGTCGGCGCATAATTATCAGACTGCTGATAGTTGTTATTATCATTGTTTGTCTGCTGTCTTTGGTAATTCTGATTTGGCTGATAATTCTGATTATTTGCCCCCGGATTATTTCCACCGTTGCCGGCAAGTCTGTTTCCAACTAGCCATACACCTTCAGCGACAATACTTACACGATTATACTTCTGGCCGTTACTTTCCCATCGGTCTTGTTTCAAGAAACCTTTTACGGCGACTTTCTGACCTTTGACAAGATACGGCTTTAAATTTTCTGCCGTTTTTCCCCAGATTGTCACGTCAAAATAACTGACATCATCAACCCACTGATCACCGTTTTTTCTGCTGCGGTTTACAGCAATGCTGATATTGGCTCTTGCAATGCCGCTGTTGCTGATTCCAAAATTACGCTCGTCGGACATTAAATCCTTTGTAAGATTTCCGATGATTTCAACACAATTCAAATCTGTCATTTTTCACACCTCTTCATTTTTTCACCTGTCTGTAATCCGGTAAGCCGGTCGTATCAACTTTTATTAAATTACCGTCGATATTCAGTCGGCTCATTCCGTAATCGCCCAAACTTGCGTTCAGTTGTTCATACGGCAAATTACTGACAAGTATCGTCGACTTTTTGTTTTGCATTCGCTTATCAAGAACGTCAAAAATTATTTCCCATTCGTTTTTACTTATCGCCTTGCCGACTTCGTCAATCGCAAGAATATCATAACTTTTGACGAAATCCGTGTAAAAACTGCAAGTACTGTAGCCGAAATTAAAAAGCTGAGTTCTTGAATACACGTCGCATAAATCTTTACTTGACGTATAATGCACTGAATAATTGCTCTTTAGTTCATAACCGTTTACTTTTTCAGTCTTTACCGCCCGGCAAAACTGTTTTAACAATGCAGCTACAACGTGAGTTTTCCCCTCGCCGGCATTTCCATTCAAAATCATATTTGTTTTCCTGCCCGACCTTATCAGCCTGAAATATTCCCGCGCTTTTTCAAGAATTTCTTGCTGTTCTGGACTTTCAATCTTGTAATTACTGAAATCACAATCAAAGTATGCAAGTCCAATTCCACAATTTTTGAAGTTTTCAAGACTTTTAAGTTCACTTTGCCTTTTTTCTTCCTCCTCAAGTTCTCTTTCCTCGTCATCAGAAAGCATTTTTAGATTAAGCTGAGAAAATATATTTTTCATCTCGTCCATATCTGCTCCTAAAACGGTATTGACTTACGGTCTTCGTCTGTCATTTCAATTTCGTGTTCCTGAATTGGCGTAAACTTTTTTGGAATTTTTGATTTATTTTTGACTAAATCATTTTCATAAGCCTCTACGCCCCATTTTCTGATTGCAAGATAATCGCTTTTGTATTTATAGCCCATCATTTCTTTTTTTGACGAAAAGTTATTAATAATTCCCTTTGCTTTTTCTGTTCCAAAATCATTTTTTAGTTTTTCAAATTCAGAATCAGTGAGCAATACATTTTGATATTCACCGTATTTTTGTTTTTGGTCTTTTGTTTTTGGTTCAATGTTTTGGGTTTGCGGTTGTGGTTCGTTTTCTGTCGATTCGGCTACACAATATCTTGTATTATTAACTCTTGTATTATTAACTCTTGTATTATTAACCTTCGCATTTTTGCAATACCCCCCTTGCATTTTTGCAATACCCCTATTGCATTTTTGCAATACCTGTTGCATTTTTGCAATACCTATTGCATTTTTGCAATACCCCCCTTGCATTTTTGCAACACCTGTTTCATTCTGTGCAATGTCTGTTTCATTCTGTGCAATGTCTGTTTCATTCTGTGCAATGTCTGTTTCATTCTGTGCAATGTCTGTTTCATTCTGTGCAATGTCTGTTTCATTCTGTGCAATGTCTGTTTCATTCTGTGCAACACCTGTTTCATTCTGTGCAACACCTGTTTCGCCATTAGAAACATCTTCAGTTTTCTGCTGTCGTACATTTGCAATATAAATATGTCTTTCAGTACATTCATTATTTTTATAAACATATTCAATGGTTATGTAGCCTTTGTCTGCGAGAGATTTTATCCATCTGCTGACAGTCGATGCTGATACTTTGTACAATGCTGCAAAATAATTATTTGATGCATAGGTATAACCTTCTTTGAATGAAAGACAAGTTAATTCTGAATAAAGCAACTTTGCAGCTGGCACTAAATCTTCATCGTATCTGACATCTGCTGTAACAATGCCATAATAATTCGGTCTTAAAACATTATCATAATTCATTTTTATACCTCTGTTTTTTTTATTTATTAAGATATTGCATAATTTCATCAACAATTTCAGCTCCTGATTTTGTTAATGTATTACATATTTTTGGGTTTTGTCAAATTTTTGCTATTAACTTGATTAACTTTGCTAAACTTTTGCTTATCACTTCTATTACTCCACCGAGAATTTCCGCCTTTTTTGCCGGCTTTCATACGTTCCTGGCGTATTTTTTCCCACGAAATATCACCATCAATGATTGGTTTTAGCGTATTAAACACCATCATTGTTTTTGCCCTCAGCTTATCCGGAAAAATTGTGCCGTCACTTTCTGCATAATCAAATAACGCTTCTAAAAGTTTGTGCTGTTGTCTGTAAGACAGTAAATCAAAAACTCTGCGATATTCCGTGTAGATTTTTATGTATTTTTTTCCTGTTGTTTTTATTTCCATATTTTTTACTCCGTGCCTATTTTCATTTCGTTTTGAACTAATAACGCCGCTTTTCTTTGTGCTCGTTCAACTTTTCCACGCAAATGAGGATAGACTTCCAAGAACTCATTCCAATTTTTACATTGTTCATGAAAAAATCTGTGTTCATCAGGTGTCAGTGCCATAATGTTCCACGCTTTATCAATTGCAGCTGGACACGCTCCGCGGGTAACAATATGATGAAAATGAATTGCTCCGCCTCTTCCAGATGCTTCTGAAAACGTTACATACTTTTTCATTTCATCTATAGTTCTGTCATCGTTGATGTCATGTTCAGATTTTCCGCGCCACATTTCCCATTCATATAAAATACTTCTTACAGTGCTTTCCTGGTTTTGATTTAAGTTACACATATTAGCCAGATGGTATAACAGCCCCTCTAAAAAATGAGCGGCTGCAACAGTGTTAGATTCTGATATATGAATGGTTCTTAACTGTTTGTTATAACGGTTAGGAATTTTATCTGCGTAAAGCTCCAGTAAATCCAAATAAAGCTCGTATTTTTCTTCTTCTACCGGCAATCTTCCGTTTTCACTTTCAAAGATTACTTCAATCAGTTTCCATACGGCTCGTAATTGCTTAAAAGACCGATGCTGAAACTCTGCGTCAATTTCACATTTCAGCAGAATTTCTTTATTACTCCGATTTTCTCTTTCTGATTTAGACTTAAACAACTTCTGCAAGTTGAATAAGTCTTTATCATCGTTTACTTTCAAGACAACCTTATTATTTATCAAAGCTCCATGAAAAAAACTTGTTACTTTCACCGCTAGAAAATTCCACCGCTATAAGAATCAAAAGCCTCTTCCGCCTGCCGTTCTTCTTCCGGCGTCATTTGTGGAATATCCGAATAATCAGGCGCTCCCGGATTTTCAAGTTCAAAATCATTCTGAACGTTCTTATTTACTGATTGGTTTACACTCTGGTTTACAGTGGTTTGATTTTCAATCTTGTTTGATTTTGTTTCTTTTGCCGGTTCTTCCTTTGGTGACGCAGCGTCTAATGCAATTTCCGAAATAACTTCTGATGTATAATTTTCATTGTAATCAACGACTGTAACATCATCTTTATCCATAACAACATCTTCCATTTCTTCTTTTGCAACGGCATCAAGTGCTTCAATTGAAATTGGACACAATTTAAGTGCCTGAATAACGCAAGTTTTTAAAGCCATTGCATCAAAGTTTTTATTCCAGATATTTTCAGGGTCATTTTTATTGTATGCTTTAGAAAACTTATCCCGGTGGGTTATAATGTCAGCTTTTGACATTACTTTGAACTGAATACCGCCATTATTTAATTCAACCAAACAGTAATAGCCGATAATTTCGCCACGTGGTTTCATTAAATCCATTTTGTGAGAAAGAGTTCTTCCAACACCCAGCTGAACATCAAAAATATCATTTTCATAAACTGGTTCTGCGGCAATTGTTTTGATTGTGCTTGAACGTCTTGCAAGGGCAATCAATCCTTTGTATCCCATCTGAAAATGGCAGGTCATAACGCCTTTTTCGTTGTATGGAATCAAATATGCCTGCCCCAAAGTTCCATTGAGTTCAAGACCGTAAGATGCAGCTTCTTTTAAAGATCTGAAAATTGATTCTTTTGAACAGTTCAGAAGATTTTTCATTTTTGGATTTGTAATTGCAAGAACTGCACTCTGCATAAAACGGTCAATTTCTACAGTTCCTTTTGGAATTGCAGATAAAAATGCGCCTTTGTGTGAGTTCATCCATTCGCCCAAAGTTGTTTCTTTTTTTCCGCTTGTTGCTGCAACTGCATTGTTGTTTGTGTTGCTGTTTGTTCCTTTTACGTTCATATTTTTACTCCTTAAAATTATTTATTTTCTGATTTCGCTTATTCTCATAACGCGACTTGATGATGTCTTTACGTACTGTTCATAAAGACCGTCTTTTTTTAATAAATCACCGTCAATCGACTTTCTGACCTGCAAATTGTAAGAAACACGATATTTTTCGCTGATTCCAGTGATTTTTTCAGAAGATTCATCGTTTTTTGATAATTCGTGAAGTTTTAGAATGATTTTTTCTTTTGTAACATTTGCAAGGTCACGATATTCCTTTTCTTTTTCTGCGTATTCTTGTTCTTCTGCAATCAGTGATTCAGTTTCTTCATCAAGTGTTACAGTACTGTCAATCGGCAAGTTTTTTAGATATTCATTTTCACTGTCTACACCAGCCGGAGATGGAATATTTCCGGGAATTACATAATTTTCCCAGAAGTCACGTTCCGCCGGAATAAGCTGCGTATAAATGAAATCACCGTTTTTTCTGATGATGTAATGCCTGCCCTTTTTTGTATTTAAGAAAAATACAGTAAGAATAAACCAATCAAGGCTGGTAACTGCCATATAATGCTGAACCTGGCAATAATAAGAATCAGGAATTTCATCTTCGCCAAAGCCTTCGCCGGTTGCGCTTGTTTTAATTTCGTGTCCGCCATAACCCTGTACTGTTTCACCGCCGATTGATACAGGATTTTTAGCATTAATAAAACCGTCAAGATTTGCATTCATCCAAGGATATTCAACGCTCGTAAACATTCCCGGAATTGTGTAAATCTCAATTTTTAATTCTTCTTCGGCTTTTTTCCTTATAGGGTCTTCAAGAATATGCCCCCATTCTGTAGATGCATTTCCCTTAAAACCATCAACACCCTTTTTTGACATATAGATTGTTAAAGGTGATGCATATTTGTTCATTCCCATAATGGCACCGGCATCACTTCCACCTATTCCAGTTTTACGCAATTCAAGCCATTTGTCCTGGTCAGTAAACTGGTCAATACGCGTAAAATCAGCATTGATTGCATCTAATATTTGACTTTCTAACAACATAAAAAACTTACCTCCGCCAATTTATATGCAGCAAAAATAAAAATCCCAACTCCAACAATAAATCCAATTAATAACGCCTTATTCATTTTCTACCTCGCAAACTGATTTTTCTGATAACTCAATCAGTTTCATGTTTGATGTTTCTGCCAAATGCAACCAGTACTCTTTCATAAAATCATCATTTGCATTGATTGCAGCTCTTATAAAATTGTCACGTTCTCTTACTGTTTTTTCGTAGATTCCCATATTTTTACTCCGCTTTTCCTATGTATTTGTTACTTTTTGCCTGTTCTTCAGCTTTTTTCATTCTAAGAAAGTTATTTACAACGCAAGTTCTTCCAAACTTTGAAAATCTTGTTCCGTTTTCATCTGCAAAGAGTTCTGCAATTCCTGCAGTTTCTGTAGGCTTGCCGTCACTTCCAATCATCCCGTTTAAAACACAATAGTTTCTGATGATGATTTCATCTTCGTTGCACTCTTTGGCAATATCCGCAAATGAATAGGATTTTTTTTCTTCAATAATATTTTCAGCAGTTTCTTCAAAGTCTCTGCCAGATGCGTATTTTGCTCTGAAATACATAAAACCTTTGTGATTAAGCATCAGTTTGTCACGACTGTACTGTTTGTCGCCCTGAATAAATGGCACGTGAATTGTTTCAAAATATTTTTCATAGCCAAAACAAGGGTCATAACTTTTTATTCCATCAGTTGAATAACGAACCTTGATATAGCCGTCATTTACCAATGTTTTGAAAATCTTAATTTCGCCGATTTTTGTAACCTTGCCCAAATGTCCAATTTCTTCAAGATTTGTTGAATCACAATAAGAATCTACGTATTCAACTTTTGGTTGTTGTTCAATAAGCTGTTGTTCCTGATATTTGATTGTTGCCTGATACTCTGCTTCTTTGCGATTGTAAAGGTCTTTTAATGCAGTAAATGCACTTGCTGCATTGTTCAAGATTTCAAGGTCAGTAGAAACATTATCAACATGCCTTGACGCTAGATTGTGATGTTTCTGAATTTCTTGCTTTATAAGTGTTGCCTGTTCTTCATTATAAATAAAAGCGTTTTGACCTCTGATTTTCACTTGCGAAAGTACATTCGTAAGTTTCAATTTTTCTACAGTCTGTTGAATCGTTCTTACAGATACTCCCAATGTTTCTGCAAGTTCCTTAGTAGTTACAGTTTTTTCTAAACTTTCGCTGCTGCCTGCCGACAATGTAGCTGGTGAATTGTTCATTCAATCCTCCTTGTCGTGTAGAAGTAACTTGTTTGGTTGACGCGTCATTCTACACGGCAATAAAAAAAAGCCTTGCAACTTAAACCCCACAGTTTTTCAACTGTGTATCCCTTGGATTTAAGCCACAAGGCTTGAACTTAAAAACAGTTCAGAAAAAAGGGATATGTTTTCTCAACTGTCTTTTTGTTTTGTAGGAATTGACAATTCCTTTTACTTAATACTGTCAAGTATTAAGTAACTAGAGTTTACTCTAGTTAAACACTTAATTTTAAGTGTTTATAATTATTTATACACCAAATTAAGTACAGTGTTAATATAAATACACTTATTTTTAAGTATTTTTTTTAGGTAAAATTATGGATTTAAAATATTTTTGGACAAACACGAATAATTTAATTAAATCTCAGGGAAAAACCCAAAAAAGTTTATCAATTGAATGCGGTTTTTCGGAAAGAAGAATAGAAAATCTTTCAACAAATAATAGAAGCCCTGACGTAATTGAAGCCGTAAAGATAGCCACTGTGCTAAATACCTCTGTAGAGTTTTTAGTTACCGGCAAAGAAGAAAATCCTGCTGCAAAAGAACTAAAAGAATTAAAAGAAAAATTAGCAGCACTTATCCGCTAAATCCGCATTTTTTTTGTAATATAGTTTAATTTTTTAAATTCTGTCATATTGCTTTCTCCTCTTTTTTATTCCTTTCTTTGTCAACATTTGGCAC
>CAVJCY010000080.1:0-12856 GCA_963648145.1 bacterium
CTAGAGCGTCGGCTTTGCAAGCCGAATGTCAGGGGTTCAAATCCCCTATTCTCCACTAAATCCTGGACATTTATTGTTCAGGATTTTTTTTGCTCAAGTGAAAATAAGAAATGCCCCGCATTTTACGGAGCATTTCTTATTTTTTTTAGAGGTAACTCTGAACTCTTATTTGTTTGCTGCCTTTACATCTGCTTCAAATTCTTGTTGATGTTTAACAGCGTAATTTAATGCATCAGCAATACCGAATGAACCTGGAACAGGATTTTCTGCACGTACATAAAATACAATTTTTGCGGCAGTATCACCTGAAATATCCTGACCATTAAATTTGAACTTATCCTTTACAAATGGATTGAGTGTCCAGTCAGTTGAAATACCTGCTGCTTTGTATTCATCTTCATTGTGGTAAGTGTTGTATCCCCAGCCTCCACCGTTTACTACATCCAGTTCTTCGTCTTTCATCATTGTTGGTGTTTTTTCTGTTGTTTTCATAATTTTCTCCTATAAAAGTCAAGAGTAAAACTTCAGTTTTAGGATTGACTTTTTAAGCACATTCGGAGAATGTGCAGTAGATACGTGGCGTTAAGGCCAAGCTTTCGCGCAATGTCTTGACGTCGCAGTTTAGAAGTTTTTTATATATCTTCTATAACCAAGTTTGCAACGCAAACTTTTAGAATAAAAACTGACGGTACTTTCGTCACTTTCTATTCTATCATCTTTTATGTTTTTTTTCTTCTCTTCTCTTGAAGATATTTTCAGTATAAAATCGTGATGTTGCCTTTTGTATACCACAGTTTTACTTTTGATTTTTTTTCTCACAACGTAAGATTCTTCTGTTTCAGAAGATATTTTTAATATAAGGGCATCTTTAAAAATCATTTACAAAGCTTTATTTAGGTTCCCTATACTATCTTAGTACTTTTTGTAAGAGAGAGGCTGTAGTTCGTCCCTAAACTTCCCTTCGTCCCGGCATAAAACAAGTTAAAACGCAAGTTTTTGTAAAGGTTAGGATGGCAAAACTTGAGTGCTGTCCGCCGCGCGGTAATGAGCAGCTACCGGGATTTATGAATTTGTATTCGTTGTTCCTGCCAAAGTAAGTTTCTTCGCTTATGTGAGTGTGGCCAAAGACTGCAATTTTTGAGCCTGTAAGTTGGCTTTCAAAGGCCAATTCTTCAAAACCGTAGCTGACTCCTTGTCTGTGACCGTGAACTATTAAAACGTTTTGCGAGCAAATATTTAAAATCTGTCTTACAGGAACGTCCAGTATAAAATTTTTTGTGACAGGGTATTGGTATGGGTCGTTATTTCCACGGGCAAAAGCAATTACCGGAGGGATTTTTTCGTTTAATTCCGGATTGTTTTGAGAGTCGGCCAAAAGTTTTGCTAAATCAGAGATTCCGTCGCCGGTAAAAATCAGGCTGTCGCAGTTTTTTCCAAAATTCTGGACTATTTGATTGAATATACTGTAATTTCCGTGTGAATCTGAAATTAAAAGTACCGTTGCAGTTTGTTTTTTTGAAAGTTCGTCTATGAATTTTTGATTCCCGATTATGCCGTCTTGATTTTGTGTCAAT
The DNA here is from genome assembly GCA_963648145.1 of bacterium. Lineage (GTDB taxonomy): Bacteria > Spirochaetota > Spirochaetia > Treponematales > Treponemataceae > Treponema_D. Next base: position 1,575 of record CAVJCY010000080.1, read on the forward strand.
TCTATCATTTTTGATAGAAAGAATGTACTGAGATTAATATTTTGCGTCAATGCTGCGTGAAAGGGAAGACCTGGAAAAATTTTAGAGATACCCTTAATAAATCACAAAATGATTGATGGACTGCAGTCCAGATTCTGGGTCGGTGTAGCGATGAAAAACGCGCGTACCCAAAATTTGCTGAACATGTGCATACAATTCGGTGTCGCGTTTGAAGTTTGTTCCGGCCGCCATAACGTAATCTATGACAGATTCTACAATTTTCGTGACTTCCGTGCTGGATAAAAGGTGTTCTTCGTCGCCCATTTCGTCGGATTGGGTTTTGCCGTTATCAATTACAATGTCGCAGGTAGATTCTGTGCCTAAAATGTCGTCCTGAGAAAAAAGCGAAATTGCGGGGTAGGGAACTTTTTCGGCCCAAAAATCCTGATGAGCAGCAAAGGCCCGGTGCGTATTTTCCGGAGCACCAAGCAGAATTATTCCGGCGTAGTCTTTTTCTTTGTCTTCCAGAATTGAAATTAGTTCCGAAACATAACCTTTGGCACCGCGTTTAAAAGAATCTGGATAGGTGAGCGGATAAATCAGACCACCGTCTTCGTCAAGGCCGTATTTTTCTTTGAGAACGCTGAGAATTGGCATTTTTTCTGTATCAGAATTAAAACCGTAGCCAAAAAGAATCAGGAAAGTTTTTTCAGTGAGGACTGATTTTTTTATATTTTGCGATAAATCTGAATCTGTAGCATCTGAAAGTGTCAGTGGTTGAAATTCTTCTGTTTCTGCATTTTTTTTTGAAGAAAGATTTTTTGCAGAATTTTTATTACAGGCGGTAAAAATAAGGGTCGATGACAAAACTGCAAGGGCAAAAATTTTTGCAGTGTGGATTTTTTTCATAACTTCATTTTAGTATTACTGAAAAAAAAATCAATAAATTGTATAATCAGGCGTATAAAAAACACCACTCCTGGCCGTTTGCATCTGGACAGAAAAATCGGACAGGCTGATGACGGGGAAAAATTTGAAAAAACAACTTATTGCCTGCCTTTTATTTTTTACAGCATTTACAGTAAATCTTTTAGCACAGACAGAAATTTCTGAATCTGATTTAGCTTCTACTTTGGAAAATAATACTGATTCCGAGGCCTCTTTTCAAACTCAGCTTGATTTGAAAGACATTTCCATAACAATAAATCATCCGTCCTTTTCAGATTCTTCGGTGACGGTTGTGCCGGGGTCTGACGTTGCAAAAAATCTTGATGAACTTTTGAATTCTTCCGGCGGAAAGAAAAAAGCAACTTTTAAACCGGCGGATATTTTGACAAAAACTTACGAAATCACAAGTATTGAAAAGCCTTTTACGCCGACCAGTGTTGTTTCTCTCGTTCTTAAATTGATTGGTTATCTTGGACTTTTGCTTTACGGAATGAAGTTGATGAGCGACGGAGTCCAGAAAAGTGCCGGTGAAAAATTGCAGCGGGCTTTGAGTGTTGTTACCGGAAATCGTTTTTTGGGACTTTTGACCGGACTTTTGATTACGATGATTATTCAGTCTTCCGGGGCAACTACGGCAATGGTCGTGACTTTTGTTAATGCCGGGCTTATGACTTTGTATCAGTCTGTGGGCGTAATTTTTGGTGCTAACATTGGGACTACAATTACCGCCTGGATTGTTTCAATTTTCGGATTTAATTTTAAAATTTCGATTTTTGCAATCCCTGTTGTGGGAATAGGATTTTTTATCACAAAACTAAAAAGGAGTTCTTGGCAGAATATTGGCGTTGCAATTATGGGCTTTGGACTTCTTTTTATAGGTCTAGATGGACTTTCCGGGATTTTTACGCCGGCGCAGCTTGGCGGCCTTTTTGATGTTTTTACTTCCATGAAAGCCGGCGTTCCAGTAATTCTTTTGAGTTTCTTGATAGGTGCTTTTATCACGGCTCTTCTTCATTCATCATCAGCGTATTCTGCAATTGTCATCACGATGGCTTACAACGGTCTTATTTCCTGGGAAATTGCCGCTGCAATGACACTTGGCAGTAATATTGGTTCTACAATTGATGCGGTTTTTGCTGCATGGGGCGGAAATGCGGATGCAAAGAGGTCTGCCCTTATTCATGTTTTATTTAACGTTATTGGTACAATGCTTGCTTTGCTTTTCTTTAAACCGTTTCTGCAGCTGATTATTATTTTGACGCCGGGCCATGAAAATTCTAACATTGCAATCAGAATTTCAATGCTCCATACGATTTTTAAAACTCTTTCTACAATTATCTTCCTTCCGTTTACTCATCAGTTGACGGCACTTGCTGCAAAAATAATAAAAGACGACAAAATTGAACAGAATAAAACTTTCAGTCTTGAATTTTCTGATACCGCCGGACTTGGCAAAGAAAATTACGCTACTTACATTATTCGTGCGGAAAAAGCGGTTTCTGATATGGCGGATCAGGTCACAGAACTTTTTGATATTCTTCAGATTGGAATGGTAAAACGTGATAAAAATTTTGCCGGAGAGTATTCAAAACGTGCAGAAGAAATTGAATCTTACGTTGATCAGATTCACGAAAAACTTACTAATTATCTTGTAAAATGCGAAACACTTGAACTTTCGGAAAAACAGGTAAATCACATTTCTGTTTTGATTCAGATTGTGGAAGAACTTGAAAATATGACGGACAGTTGTTATGCAACAAACTGCCTGATTTTGCGCAGTATTGATAAAAAAATGAAATTCCCTCAGGAAGATATTGAAAAGATTTTGCCTTACATTGAACTTGCCAGGCAGTTTATTCTGTTTGTCAGAAAAAATATTAATTCGCCAATAGATCAGATTTCCTTTGATTTTGTCCGTCAGATAGAAACAGATATTGATTCTATGTGCAAAGAACTCAAAAAACTTGCCCGTAAACGTCTGGAAAATGGTGCCGACGTAAAATCAGAACTTCTGTATATCGACGTTGTCCGCAGAATAGAAAACATCGGCGATAACTGCTTTAACATTTCAGAAATCTTGGCAAAAATCTAGTTCCAGGTTTTTACAGGAAAACACCGCGAACCTATCCGAAAAGTTGCGTTTTCGTGCCTGGAAATCAACAAAGGTGTCGAGAATAATTCTCAGAATATTCGTGAAGTTCTTGAAAGCGAGTTTTTAGGACAGCATCCTAAACGCTGCCTGGAAAAGAAATGAGTCTGAGGAAAGGAAAACCGCCGCTCACGAAATAGAGGGGGGCTTTTCTCAGAAAAAAAAATCCCCGGTAAATTGCTCCGGGGATTTACTTTTTTAATTCATAAACTCTCTAAAACTTTTTTGAATCCGATGTTCAATTGCTAAGCTTTTATGTGTTTAACCTACAATTGCTTTTACAAATACTTCTTTAGCACCGTCGTCGGCCTTTACAACAAGACCGTTGGCAAGTCCGCCTTTAACTTCAAGTTTAACATCTCCTGTATTCTTTTTATTTTCTACAGTGATGTGATAAGTTATGTCGCGGAATTTTCGGGTAAATTCTGCATTTTTTATGTGTGACGGAAGACGAGGTTCAATTTCCAAGCCTTCGTGCTGTGGACGTAAACCACAGATGTACTGACTGAGTGCTACAAAGTTCCATGCAGCAGTTCCTGTGAGCCAGGAATTCTTTGCTTCACCTTCGCGACGAGCTTCTTTGCCGGCAACCATCTGGCTGTAAACATAAGGTTCTGTGCGGTGAATGTCAGACCATTTTTCTTCAACCCAGGCTGGAGCAATTTTTGTGTAGTGTTCCCAAGCGTCTTCTGGGCGACCGTTTACAACTTCACCAATAATTACCCAAGGATTGTTGTGACAGAAAATACCGCCGTTTTCTTTGTATCCAGGTGGATAAGAAGAAACTTCACCTAGTTCAACGTGGTAATTCTGGTAAGCAGGATAAAGAATTACAATTCCATATTTTGAATCAAGATATTTCTTTACGCTGTCCAGAGATTTTTCAGGGTATCCTTTGTCTTTACCAATTTTTGCCATAGTTCCAAAGCCCTGGCTTTCAATAAAGATTTTTCCGTCCTGGCATTCGTGAGAACCAATCTTGTTTCCAAAATCATCATAAGCACGAACATACCATTCTCCGTCCCAGCCGGCTGAACAGATTGCTTCTTCCATTTTTTTGCAAAGTTCTTCAGCACGTTTTGCTTCAGCCTCATCACCCATCAAACGGCACATCTGAACATAATCAGGAGTTACAAAAACAAACATCTGGGCAATCATTACTGATTCTGCATTTTTTCCATCCTTGTTTGTAGAAGTCTGGAAAGAATCGTTTGGATTTGTAGAGAAACAGTTGAGGTTCAGACAGTCATTCCAGTCAGCACGACCAATAAGTGGAAGTCCGTGCGGTCCCATGTGATTTGGAATGTAGTTGTAAGAACGGCGCAAATGTTCAAACATTGTTGCCTTGTTTGTTTCAGAATTGTCAAAAGGAACATCGATTGTAAGGAAGTCTTTGTCTCCAGTTTCACGGATGTAGTTGCCAACACCCAAAACCAGCCAGAGCGGGTCGTCGTTGAAGTTAGAACCAATGTCTGCGTTTCCACGTTTTGTCAAAGGCTGGAACTGGTGATATGCCGAACCGTCTTCAAACTGAGTTGCTGCAACATCATACAGCCGTTCGCGGATTCTGGAAGCAGGCAATTGGTGAGCAGCCCCAAGCATATCCTGGGAAGTATCGCGGAAACCCAGACCACGGCCAATTCCTGATTCAAAGTAAGATGCAGAGCGGGCAAAGTTGTAAGTAACAACACACTGATACTGATTCCAGACTGCCATACGGTCAAGTTTTTCGTCCCCAGTTTTAATTACAAAGTGAGAAAGTGTTTCGTCCCAGAAAGAACGAAGGTCAGAAAGTGCCTTTTCTACTTTTTCTTTTGTATCAAATTTTTTCTGCAAAGCATAAGCTTTTTCCTTGTTGATTACACCTGAAGCTGTATTTGTGCGCAAAAGTCCTGCATCCAAAGCTGCTTTTTTGTCTGCTTCAGAAAGGAATTTTTTGTCATCTTCGTTTTCAATGTATCCAAGAACGAATACAAGAGTTTTTTCTTCACCGGCTTTTAAAGTAAGATTTACGCGATGAGAAGCAATTGGCGACCAGCCATCAGCAACAGAATTTCCTGATTTTCCTTCAACAACTGTCTGAGGGGCAGAAATTGGATTGTAAAGACCTAAAAAAGTTTCGCGGTCAGTATCAAACCCATCAACTTTCTGATTACACCAATAGAAAGTAAAATGATTACGGCGTTCACGATATTCAGTTTTGTGATAAATTGCAGAACCTTCAATTTCTACTTCGCCTGTAGAAAAGTTACGCTGGAAGTTCTGGCAGTCATCAGAAGCGTTGTAAAGACACCATTCAACAAAAGAAACAAGACTGATTTTCTTTTCAGATTTTCCTTCGTTTTTGAGAGTCAGCATTTCAACTTCACAGTTCTCGCCATTTGGAACTAAGTAAAGTGCTTCGGCTTTCAAATCATTTTTCTTAGAAATAAATTTTGAATATCCAAATCCGTGATGACATTCGTAAGAATCAAGCGGAGTTTGTGTTGGCTGCCAGCCTGGATTCCAGATTGTATCACCATCTTTGATAAAGAAATAATGACCATTGTTATCAAGAGGCATATCGTTGTAGCGGTAGCGAGTAAGACGGCGGAGACGGGCGTCTGTATAAAATGAATAACCGCCACTTGTGTTAGAAATAAGAGAGAAGAATTTTTCACTTCCCAAGTAGTTAATCCATGGATATGGAGTTTTTGGAGTAGTGATTACATACTCGCGATTAGCATCGTCAAAATGTCCGAATTGCATCTGATTCTCCTAAAGAAGATTTTGGCGTTTCCATTCGTTACGAAAACGTTGTAGTAACATAATACCCTAGTTTTTAGTGAATTTCAATATAAAAATTTTACAATAATTAAGCATTTGGGCGGCCGCCGCATTCGCGTCGCCAGGCTTTCCAGAGTTCCGGCATTCACCTCCAAACCCGCCCGGCAAAAAATCTTCTGTCATTACTAAAAAAAGGATGGCTTACAGAAAATTTTTTGCAAAAAACAAAAAAAAATTGAATGCCGGTCGTGTTCGCGCTACGCGCGCTCTTACAATCCTTGCCGCATTCTAGCTAAATTGAACCTACTGTTCCCCCCTTTAATAATCTTCCGCTTACAAAAATTTTTTCAGTTTTTGTTTTCCAGTTATTTTCAATCTGTTTTAAAAGGCTTTCTGCTATTTTCTGTCCTATTTTTTCACCATTCTGTTCATAAGTTGTCAGTGGCGGCACCATCATAGAAGTAAGCATAATTCCATCATAACCGGTAATGCTTATGTTTTTACCAGGAATAATTCCACGGCTGCTAAGTTCCCGGATTCCTCCAAGTGCAGAATAATCATCAGGGTAAAGAATGCACGTTGGCGGAGAAGGCAATTCAATCAAGACGGCGGTGGCTTCCGTACTTGTGATAGGATCATGGTAAAGGCCCTGCGCAAAATATTCGGAAGGAATTTCTATCTGATGCTGACTGCAGACTTCGTTAAAAACTGCCAGTCGTTCTTGTGTTACGCAAGTATTTTCTCCATGAATCATTGCAATTTTTTTGTGACCTCTGGAAATTACAAATTCGGTTAGTTCTTTCATTCCGTTTTTGTTGTCACTCATAACGCAACAGTGGTTGTCGTCATAAGAATAATCAAGCGTGACCGTTGGAATTTCACTTTGCACAAGTGCTTTAATGCCGGGCCGTTCAAAATCTGTGGAAAGGATTGCGACTCCGTCAAAACCTCGCGATTTTGAATGATTGTAATAATCAAAATTTTTATCTTCCAGATGAGATGTAAAAGTCATTTCGTAACCGCTTTTGTGCAGCAGAATCTGCAGTCCGCTGATAATTTTTGCAAAGTACTGATGCTGAAATCCCGAACCGGTTTTATCTTCAAAAATCACACCGATGTTGTAAGTTCTGTTTGTTCGCAGTGTTCTTGCGGCAAAATTCGGGTAATACCCCATCTGAACTGCTTTTTCCTGAATAAATTTCCGTTTGTCTTCACTTATTTCAGGACTGTTTTTAAGAGCTTTGCTGACTGTAGAAAACGAAACTCCACATTCCAAGGCTACATCTTTTAGTGTTACCATAAAAACTTTTTATCTCCGCTGAGTTTTATCAAAAAATTATTCTGGAATTGTAGCACAAAAAGGTGCTGCCGGCAGATTATCTGTCGAATATAATTCAACAGCCTTTGGACTGTCAGCCCACAAATATCTGATTTCTTTGAGTTTTCCGCTGTGTTCAGGAATTTCCACTTCAACTTCATTATCAGAAATGATTTTTCCACAGGCCGGCAGTTTATTTACAGTTTTTTTTCCGTTATTTTCAGATTCTTCAAGAAAATAAAATCCCGGAATATCAATTTTGCCTGATTTTAAAGTTGCCGTTCCACATTCAAACTGAATCAAAATTTTTCTGCCCTGTTTTTGAGTGAACACGGCCTTTGGCGAAGGATTGTAAGGTTTATTGTAAGCAATTCTCAAAGCTTCTATAGCAGCCCGTGTTCCGGCCGTAAATTTTTTTTCCGGATGAAGATCATTCCATTCACCGGCATCAATTGTAACTACAAGCCCAGTATTTCCGGCAATTTCAGAAACTAAAAGCTGAGTTTGACGCATTGCAGGCCAGCCAATATTTTCAGAAAGAGGATCCTTATCATATCCGTCGCTCCAGTTTGGCAGCTGCATAATTACAAAAGGCATATCTTTTGGCGCGTAGGTAAATTTTGAACGCCAGAGCATAATCATTTTTAAAAGGAGTTTTTTATACCTCAAAGCATCATAGGCATCACTTTCGCCTTGATACCACAACGCACCGGCAACGGCATAATTAAAGCACGGCGCAAGCATAGAATTGTAAAGTGCAGTTGGAACCCATTCAAAAAATCGTGATGGTGGACAATCTTCAACTTTGCAACCGATTGACATTTTCCATTCGCCTTGAAGAGAAATATATTCGGAATTTTCTGTTCTTTCTTCTTTTTTTTCGTCATAAGATTTACGAACACGCAGGGCTTCTGATTTTGCACCACATATAATTCTACCTTCTACAGATTCAAGATTGTGGCAAACAGAAGGTTCCGCCGGTAAATTGGCGGTGAACAGGGCATAAGGTTTTTCATTATAAAAACGAATATTGCCGTATTTTGAATTTTTTTGAATTCTCACAGTGATTGTGTTTTTTCCTTCGTGTAAAAGTCCAGCCGGCACAGAATAACGGCGTGGCGGATACGAATAATAGGTAATTCCAACCTGAACTCCGTTTACAAAAACTCGGTCGGCATCAATTATTGTTCCAAGCCACAAATTCGTTCCCTGAGTATTAAAATTCAAAACCTGAGCGGCGGAAAGCTCAATTTCTTTTTTAAACCAGACAATTCCGGCGGAATGAAGAACGTCAATTTCCCCGGGAATTTCTGCGGGCTGCCAGTTTTTTTTAATTTCAGAAAAATCAAGTTTTTCCCAGTGAGCATTATTTCCTTCATCAGAATTCCAAATTTCCGTGTCCCATTTTTTTTGATTTTCAGAAACAGTGTTCTTTTCTTTTACAATATTTTCAGGATTTTCCCACTTAGTAAGTTCTTCAAGAAGTTTCTGCTGATTTTCCATTTCCTGCAAAGATTTTTTATTCAGCCAGGAAGCAATCGGAGAACCGCCTTGAGCAACATTTATAATTCCAACTGGAACTTTTAAATCTTGAGATAATTTTTTTGCAAAAAAGTAACCTGTGCCGGCCATTTTTCCCAAAGTCTGCGAATTTGCTGCATTCCACACCGGATTTTCAACAGAATCCTGTTCACCATCAAAATTGTAAGCAATTGGAACTGTGCACATTCTGATATAAGGATTTTCTGGAAGGTTAAATTCATCAGGGTAAGAAAATTTCATTCTTTCCATCGGAAGTTCTGCGTTGGATTGACCGCTAGAAATCCAAACTTCCCCGACATAAACATCATTAAACGTAATTTTTTGATTTTGGCAGGAAAGTTCAAGAACAAAAGGACCGCCGGCTCCACCAGTTTCAAATTCAATTTTCCAGTTGCCTTTCGGATCAGAGAGTGTTTTGCATTTTAGACTGCCAAAAACAAGATTTATTTCTGCATTTGCAGGTGCTTCACCAAAGATGCAGTTTTTTGTCATTCGTTGCAAAACCATTCCGGATGCATAAATTCCTTTTGTTTTAAAATCAGACATTTTTTTCACCATAAAAAGTCAAGAGTAAGACTTCAGTTTTACGATTGAGTTTTTAAGCACACTCGCAATGAAATGAGAATGTGCAGTAAATTAAGTTTGCAACGCAAACTTGTAAAGATAAAAACTGACGGTATTTTTTTGCAGTTTTTAATCTTATCTTCTTATAAGGACACTGCGTTTGTGGCAGTGTATTCCGCATTTTTCAAAGTTTCCTAAAAATAGCAGTTTTTAAAGATTCACTTTACATCACACCAGTCAAGACTTGTATTTTCGTACCTAAACCAGTCAAAATCAGCATAAAATTCTTTTTTAGAATAGTCACCACCGCTAATTGCAAACATCCCGATAACTGTTCCAACAAATCCCCCGGCCTTTTCTACGCTCAGAATTGAACCATCAATATTTTCTGCAAGGACATTAAGACATCGTTCATCAGGACCATATTCAAACCTGAGCGACTGTTTTTCTGCTACAACACGCAAAACGTACTGAACTTCGTCATTTCCGCCATTAATTACTTCTTCCGCAATCAGCTGATTTTGATGCTCTTTGTCACTTCCATCAGATTTTAAAAGTTGAACCAAAATAACTTTTCCGCGCTTTTTAAGCTGAAGCCGGTAATTAAAATTTTCGCACTGAAAGCACACAAGACCAGCACAATCTTCATCATTTGTAAAGCGTGCTTTTACGTTTGTGCTTGCCTCGTAACTGAATCCTGTTTGACGGCGCACAACCATATTTACATTTCCGTTTGAATTTAATGCCTCGCCGCCGTAAATTCTCAAACTTCCAGAATTTTCATCAAGATTTACAAAATTTTCATCACGTTTGCGCAAATTCAGCCAGTAAAAATCAAGATTTTTTTCATTAAAATCATCAAGAGCTGGCATTTCAACCGCACCAATGTCTTCAATTCCACGCGTCACAACGTGACCTGTGATAGTGTAGGCATTTTCAATTTTGCCCGTTTCTGAACAAACGACCGGCCAGTCATCTTCCCATTTAACCGGAACCATAAAAGTTTCGCGGCCCATATTGCAAAAACGTTCCGAACCATTGCCATAAGGACGGCTTGCAAGACAAACCAGCCACCATCTTTTGTCATTATCCTGGAATAAATCCGCATGACCAACATAAACAACGCCGGCAGATTTTCCAAGGTGACGGTGTGTAAGAATCGGATTTGATTTTTTGCCAACCCACTGACCGTCAATTGTGTCACAGCGCGCAACGCAAACTGCATGATCTGGACCTGTGCCGCCTTCCGCGTGTAAAAGATAATATTTTCCGTTGATTTTATAAATGTGAGGACCTTCCGGCCAGACACAGTCTTTTAGAGCACCGCGCCAGATTCCTTTTTTTTCGCCAGTGATATGGCCGGTTTTTAAATCAAGAATCCCTATATAAATTTCCCAGTTTCCGTTATATTTGCAGCCTTCTGGAGCTGGACGAGTACCCACATAGTAACATTTACCGTCATCATCAAAAAATAAAGATGGGTCAATACCTTCTGCTTCTGGAATTGGAACAGGATTTGACCACGGACCAGCAGGATTTTCTGCCGTAACAAAAAAATTACCAAGTTTATCAACCTGAGTACAAACGCAGTAAAAAAGTCCGTCATAATAACGGATTGTAGGAGCAAAAAGTCCGCGCGAAACTCCAGCACCGTTAAAATCAAGTTGATTAGGGCGGTCAATAATGTTGCCAATCTGCTTCCATTTTACACAATCAGAACTTTCAAAAAGCGGAAGTCCTGGAAAATAAGAAAAAGATGAATTGACGATATAAAATTTTCCCTTATATTTACCGCCACCAGCACAAATACTAGGATCAGGATAAAATCCCGGCAAAATAGGATTGATAATTCTGTTACTCATAATTTTATTTTAATACTGCAAAATGATTTCTGATATAAGAATTTTTACCGTTTTTATGGTATCTCTAAAAAATCATTTTCAATGCTTTTTTTTAGAGAAGCGTGCGAGTTTTAATTCGTTGATATAGCACGAATTAAAACATCGCGTTTTCAGA
>CAVJCY010000081.1:0-12722 GCA_963648145.1 bacterium
CGAATTAAAACATCGCGTTTTTAAAGATACCTCTAAAAATTGCAATTTTTAGAGGATCCTATATTTAAAATAAGGAAGAAAGAATGTACAAAAGATTAATTTCAAGTGTTTTAATTTCTTGTGCCTTGAGTTTAGGACTTTTTGCCCAAACGGTACAGAGTTCGGAAGAAAAATCGACGCCACCACAAAGACAGGTTCATAATCTTACAATTGAGGACGCGGTTTCTCTTGCAATTCAAAATAATAATTCAATAAAGCAGAGCAAAATTCAGCTGGATTTACTGGAAAAGCAGGATAAATATTCATGGAACAGCGTGAGTCCGTCGCTAAAACTTAGTGGTGGACTTACGGATAATCTTCCTGGAACGACGCAGAATGATACATCTAGTACTGGAAATACTGTGAAATACTCTGTAGGCGCAAGTGTTAACGTGAATCTTTCGCCGTCGCTGTATACTTCCATAAAGGCTGCGGAAATTGCACTTGAAAGCGGTGAAATTTCTTATGAAACGGCCGTTAGAACGGTTGAAATGAATGTTCGCCAGACATTTTATTCTTTGCTTAATATGAAAGAAACTATTGAGTCTACTCAGTTGACTCTTGATTCTGCAAAGCGGACTTATGAATCAAATCTGGAAAAATATAATCGCGGACAGTTGGATCAACTGACACTTTTGACTTCTCAATACAATTATGAAAAACAGGTGCCGACACTTGAATCTGCAAAATATAATTATCAGAGTAGTCTTGATTCTTTAAAACAAGTTTTGGGAATTAATCTTTCTGATGAAGTTATTCTTGATGGCAGCCTTGATGATATTTTGAACGTAAAACTAGATGAAAGTTTAAAAAAGCAGAATCTGGACGAAATTCCTTCGGTAAAATCTGTTCTGCAAAGTATTAAATCTACGGAAAATAATCTTCTTGCAACTAAATTTTCTGCGTGGGGACCGACACTTTCTTTTGGTTATACTTATGGAGGTGGTGGCGGAATCAGTCCTTCTTCTGATTATAAATTATCAGCAAATTCAATTGCCTTAAATATTTCTATTCCGCTTGATGGATATTTGCCGTGGTCTAATGGTGCAATGAGCATTGAAACTCAAAAATCTAATCTTGAGAAGTACAAGATTCAGCTTGATGATGCAAGAACTTCTGCAATGATAAGCATAAGAAACAGTTACAACACAATTGAAAATGCACAGAATCAGTTAAAAACTTATGAGGCTAACCTTAAATTGATGCAAAAAACTTATGATATGACGCTGATTGCTTACAATAACGGTTCAAAAGATTTAAGCGCACTAGAAACTGCACAGGATAATCTTTCTAGCGCAAGATTCAGTCTGCAAAATCAAAAATATACGATTATTAATGCGCTCTTGAATCTGGAAAATACACTTGGCGTGCCTTTTGGAACGTTGAGCAAAAGCAGTGAGGCACAGTGATGCACTGCGGTGGTCACGGAATATGTGAGTACGGCGTATGAATAGATGCTGAAACAAGTTCAGCATGACACAGGTCGCGGTGACTGGGGATTGCGCGCGCGTTTAATTTGAAAAAAAAGAAAAACTTTTATAGAGGTAATAAAAATGGCAGAGAAAAATGAAACAAAAAAGAAATCTGGAGTAAGAACTGCGGTTACATTAGTCGTGATTCTTGTGATTCTTGGACTTACTGCATTTGCGGTTGTAAAAATCCTGAATTCAAAAAATAATGCGCAAATTCCTGGTGGTATGCCGGGAATGCCTGGTGGAAGAGGAATGGGCGGCGGATTTGAAAATGTCACTTCCGTTACAACTGTTATTGCTCAGAAAGAAACAATGCACGACTTTGTAAGCACTAACGGTGACATTGAAACTCAAAGTTCAATAGAAGTTTATCCGAATATTGCCGGAAAAATCGTTCAGGTAAATGTTTCGCTTGGAAGTCATGTAAATGCTGGTGATATTATTGCTTATGTTGATCCTTCTGCAGCCGGTGTAAATTATAAATGGTCGCCGGTCACAGCACCAATCAGCGGAAGCATCATTCAGACTCCTGCAAAAACTGGACAGCAGATTTCTACTGGTACTGTAGTTACAAAAATCGGGGATATTGAAAATCTACAGGTTACCGCAAGCATTCCGGAACGTTATGTTGGATATCTGAAAACTGGTTTAAAAGCTGAAATCACGGTAGAAGCATATCCTGACGTAGTATTTTCTGCGACGGTCGTTCGTGTTTCTCCGGTTCTTGATTCAGCAAGTCGTACAAAATCTGTAATTCTCAATTTTGATAAAAAAGATTCGCGAATAAATGCCGGAATGTTTGCAAAAGTGAAACTTTACACGGTAGATTATCCGGATGCAATTGCAATCAGTCAGGATGCAATTGTTACTCAGGATAATGATAACTATCTTTATGTCGTAAAAGAAGATTCTACAGCAGAAAAACGTGCAGTAACGCTTGGTAAAAACGTAAGTGGAATGTATCAGATTTTGAGTGGAATTAATGAAGGCGATAAGGTCATTGTTGCCGGTATGCTTACACTTTCTGACGGTTCAAAAGTAAAAGATATTACAGCTGCCTCAGAATCTTCTGATGATTCTTCAAAATAAAGGACATCTCTAAAAAATCAAATCTGATACTTCGGAGAAAAAAATATGAGTGTTAGTAGAAAAACCATGGATCACCCGGTCCTTGTATTAATAGTCTTTGCACTTCTGGGATTGCTGGGCATTTTTACATTCAGCAAAATTGCAATTGCCCTAATGCCAGATACTGAAAATCCTGTTGTTATGGTTATGACAACTTATGAAAACGCAGGTCCGGAATCTGTAGAACAAACTGTAACAAAATTAGTAGAAAATGCTGTTGTCAGTGTCAGCGGATTAAAAACCATGACGTCAACTTCTTCGGAAGGTTCTTCAATGGTTCAGCTGGAATTTAATTACGGCACGGACATGGACGTTGTCGTAAATGATATTCGTGATAAACTTGACCGTATTACCCGTTCTCTGCCGGATAATGCAGGCAGCCCTAGCATTATGCGATTTTCAAGCAGTTCTATGCCGATTATGCGTATTCTTGTACGGGGCAACCGTTCAATAGAAGATATTTCTACCATTGCGGAAAATACAATCGTAAATATTCTTGAACAGGCTGACGGCGTTGCAGAAGCTGATGTAATGGGTGGTCAGACCGCACAGGTAAACGTTGAACTTGACCAGAACAGGCTTGCAGCGTATGGATATACAATTTCCACAATCACGCAGGCTCTTTCAAAACAGAATCTTGAATTGGGTGGCGGCAAAGTAAAAGAAGGTTCAAAAAACTACATTGTCAGAACAACTGGGGAATACACAAGTATTGATGAAATTAACGATACCGTAATTTCTACAATAAACGGTTATAACGTAAAACTCAGTGACGTTGGCCGTGCATATATGGGTTATGCAGAAACAACTTCCGAATCATACATCAACGGCGAAAAAGGTGTTTATGTCTCTATTACAAAAACTTCCGGAGCAAACTCTGTAACCGTTGCAAATAATGTTTACAAAAAAATTGAACAGCTGGAAAAAACATTGCCTTCGGATATCACAATGGAAATTATTTCTGATGATACAGATTCCATTCGTGAAACAATTTCTACTCTTGTAGAATCGCTTGTGGAAGGTCTTGTGCTTGCCGTTGCAATTCTCTGGATTTTCTTGCAGAGCTTTAAATCAACAATTATCATTGCAATTTCAATTCCACTTTCAATGATTATTACTCTGTTTGCAATGTCAATGTTTGGAATTACTTTAAACATGATGACACTTACAGGTTTGATTCTTGGACTTGGTATGATTGTAGATGCGTCAATTGTTATGATTGAAAATATTTACACGTACAGGCAGAGGGGAGCCCGACCAAAAGTTGCGGCAATTTTGGGAAGTCAGGAAATGTTTATGTCCGTACTTTCTGGAAACCTCACTACAATTTGTGTATTCATTCCATTCCTTTTTTATACTTCAGAACTTGGAATGATGGGACAGATGTTCCAGGGAATTATTTTTACAATCGTAATTGCGCTTGTTTCTTCACTCTTAGTTGCCATCTTTTTGGTACCAGTTCTTGCTGGAAAATTCCTTCCGCTCACGAACCGTAATGAAAAACCTGTAAAAAATATTATCCTAAAGCCAGTTTATGCATTCTTTGAATTTGTAATTAAAGGAATTACAAAGGGCTATTCGTGGCTTTTGAAAAAGGCTTTGAACAACAGACTTATCACTTTAGTTGCGTCTGTTTGTATTCTTGTGATTGCCATTGCATTTATTCCGACTATGCAGATTAACCTTATGCCGTCTGGTAACGATGATTCTGTAACGCTTAGTATTACAATGCCGGTTGGAACAGCATTTGATGAAACTAAAAAGGTTGTAATGGCCTTTGAAGATATTGTTTACAGTGAAATAAAAGGCTACAAAAATGTAACTTCTACAATAGGAAGTAATGGACGAAGACGTAGTTCTTCTACAAATAGCGGTTCAATTGAAATTACTTTGCCAGACACAAAAGAGCAGATTGATACAGCCTCAGTGATTCAAAATAAATTGAGGGCGCATTTTAATGATTTTGCCGGCGTAACCTTTAGTTTTGCGTCAGGTTTCCGTGGTCAGATGATGGGTGATGATATTGATGTTGTTCTTCGTTCTGATGATTTGGACACGGCACTTGATGTTGCTGATAAGATTTCTGAAGTAATTTCAAGTCTTGGCGAATGTAGCGAACCTTCAATCAGTATGACTCGAGGTTTGCCACAAGTTGAACTTGTAATTGACCGTGAACGCGCATATCAGTTTGGTGTTGACGTTAATACTGTTGCAACCGCGATAAATTATGCAATCAACGGTACAACAGCAAGCGTTTATCGTGAAGATGGCGAAGATTATAATATTGAAGTTTACTATCAGCCATCTGACCGCAAAACAATCAATGATCTTGAAAGTATTTACGTAAAAGGTACAAACGGAATGGTTGCTGTTTCTAACTTCGCGACATTGAAAAAAGGTGTCGGACCAGTTTCAATTTCCCGCGAAAATCAGCGCAGAATCATTCATATCACGGCAAGTATTCTTACAACAACAAACGCAAACGTAATTGAAGACGAAATCAGAGAAGCAATCGGCAATACATTCATTGTTCCGGATGAAGTTTCTGTAAGTTACGAAGGTTCCTGGCAGGATACAACAACTCAGATGGCACTTTATATGAAGATTATCGGAATGGCAATTCTGCTGGTATTTGGTGTGATGGCTGCAACTTATGAATCTTTCAAGGCACCGTTAATCAACCTTGCAACAATTCCTTTCATGATGATTGGTGTAATCTTCATTTACAAGATTGCAGGTCAGGCTCTTTCAATTATGTCGATGGTCGGTTTGATTATGCTTGTAGGTATTGTTGTAAACAACGGTATTATTCTTGTTGACTTTACGAACCTGCTTGTTGGTCGTGGAGTGCCGGTCAAAGAAGCCTGTCATCAGGCCGGCGTAAGCCGTTTGCGACCAGTTTTGATGACAACTCTTACGACAATTCTCGGTATGCTCCCGATGTGCTTTGCAACAGAAGGCCAGGCAATGATGGTTCAGCCGATTGGGATGGCGGTTGTCGGTGGTTTGTGTTCTTCTACACTTGTAACCTTGCTTGTAATTCCGGTTCTTTATTCTTTGGTTATGCACAAGGGAATTCAAAAGACAAAACGTCTTGAAAAACTTGAAAAAATGTACAGTGAATTTGAAAAACAGCAGGCAATTGAAAATAAAACTGAAAAATCTAATGCAGACAATGCGGAAGATTCTGGTAGTGATTCAGATGAATCAAAAAATTAACGAGGTAAAAGATGATTAGAGTTGAAATAATTAGCAACCAGTCTGTTCAAGAAGATGTACTTGAATTAATAGAATCTCAAATTCCTGACATTGAATACACGCTTACACCAGGAGTTCAGGGTAAGGGGGGAAAAACAAAAAAGTTTGGGGACACAATCTGGCCGGAATTGAATTTCCGTCTAGTTTCTTACACAAGTGATGAAAATGCAAAAAAAATTGACACGATTATGAAGTTAATAAAAACGCAGTTCCCGGACGAAGGCATTTCTTGGTTCTTTGTGAAGACGATGGATAGTTTGGAATAAAATAATTTTTTAATATATCGTTTTCTGAGGGAAGAAAACCTCTCTACTCCGCGAGCGGTGGTTTTCCTTTCCTCAGACTCCTTTCCTTTCCCAGCACTCGTTTAAGGATGCTAGCCCTAAAACTCTGCTTGAGTGTGAAAATGCAAATAAAGTTTTTGCTTTATTTCCATTTTTTTGTATATTTTCGTCTTTTGAAAATTAGTACTAAAGGATATCTCTAAAAAATCATTTTCAATGCTTTTTTAGAGATACCAGCGAGTTTTCAAAGATACCTCTAAAAATTGCAATTTTTAGAGGTTCCCTAAACAAATTGTTATGCAGAACTGGTTTTAGCATCCATTTTGACTGTCATTTCTGACTTCTTAATTTTTCTACAAATTTTTTTCCGAAACGCTTTTTACAAAATCTTCTAGGGCAAGTGGTTTTGAATAATAGTAGCCTTGAATTAAATCGCCACCGTAATCTTTTATAAGGTCTGCCATTTCTTTTGTTTCGACGCCTTCTACAAGAACTATTCGGCCGGTATCTTTTACCATATTCATCAGATGTTTTAGAGGGATGGCATTTTTCATGTCTTTGATTGTTGAATCTACGAAACTTTTATCAAATTTAATTTCACAGAACGGATATTCTAGCAGGCGAGATGTATTTGAATAGCCCGTTCCGTAATCATCCAGTGCAAATTCAATTCCTGTTTGTGAAAGGTCATCCATAACCTGTTTTAAACGCTGCGGATCAGTTGACATCAGTGTTTCGGTAATTTCAAAACGAATCATAGTGTGCGGAATACAATATTCAGAAAGGATTGAAGTTAAATGTTCCACAATATTTTCTTGCATGCACTGTATTATAGAAAGATTTATGTTTATTTTTTCAATTCCCAGGTCAAGAAGTTTTGAATTGTTAATATATTCGCAGGTTTTTCGAAGCGAAATGTCGCCCAAAATTAAAAGTGTTCCGTTCAATTCTGCCTCGTGAATGAATCTTGAAGGCGGAATAAATGTGCCGTCCGCATTTTTTAGGCGCAGCAGAGATTCCGCGCCAGTAAATTTTTGAGTTTTTAAATCAAAAATAGGCTGAAGATAAACTTCAAAAGAATCATCTTTGATTGCTTTTTGTACAGACTGCTGAATTATGACCGTTTCCTGATATTCGTTGATAGAATCCCGATTAATTTCTTTAATATTTTTATCAGAAATGTTTTTGTTTGAAGTTGTAAATTCCAGCAAATCAATTAATTTATCGCTTGGATTTTTCATGCTGGAAGTCAAATCTTCAATTTTTAAATTTGCCAGACTGCTTATCCTGAAAAGGCTGAATTTAAAACTGATTGTAACTTTTGAACCTGAAAATTCTCCGTCTTCGGCGTGAATTTCCATTGGCGACGGTACATAATCTTTTATTGTTTCAAGAATATAATCAATAATTTTTTTCTCCGAATGAACAAAAACAAAAGTATCACGGCAAAGATAGAAAAAATCAGTCCAGCCGGTAATTTTTTCTATATCCTGAATAGTCTGCCGCAAAAGATACCAGGCATTGCTAGTTCCAAGATTCTGTTTGACAATATCAAAATTGGAAATTTTCGCAATCCCCATTGAATATTTTTTCGAAGTAAGGTGTTTTGTAAAAAAAACTTCGCGGAAAGCCGTTCTGTTATAGCATCCGCTGTTTCTGTCAGTAAGTTCACCGGGATTTCTGAGTGAAAAGTACATCAAAAAAATTGCCAGCGAATTTGCAAGCTGCATCACAAGAACATGACGGACAAGAAGTTGAAAAAGAATTGAAATTACAAGAATGATTGTATACGCCGTTACGATAAATCTTTGTTTTTGCGAAACTCTATCTTTATGCCGAAAAAGATGAACAAATGCAAAGAAAACGTAAAAAATATTCACAAGATAAGAAATAATCAGTCCGTAATTTTCATAATAAGTGCCGTTTTCATCAAGATATGCAACAATATGAGTAAAAGGCGAAGAAATTATCAAAAGAATCGTTGCAATCATCGGGATTAAAGTTACAAGATAGTGTACCTTTTCAAATTTCATCTGCTCATGAGTCAGTGAAACCGTAAAAATAAAATAAACCGGCGATAAAAAACAAGAAAAAACACCGTTAAGCAAAATCAGAATCTTAAAAAATAAAAGCGATTCCGCCTGAGCCGCATACGGCAAGAATGAATACAGCATTGTGTTGAAAATTCCGTTAACCAGAGCCGAAAATGACAGCAGTTTATACAACCTGGACGACCTTGACGGAAGATTATTATAAATAAAATTAATGATAATAATTATAGTCTGTAAAATAATTGCAACATAATTGAAATACAGCACATAAGTTTGATTTTCAAGCGGTGCTATCGGCATTTTTTTTCCTCAAATAAATTATAGCACGTTGAACAAATGCGCGTAAAAATTTCTTCTATGAGAACCTCTAAAAATTGAAATTTTTACGAGATCTTCTTTATATCATGCAATGCTTGTGTTAAAGTGACTGTAAGGTCATTATCATTTTTCATGTTCCTCCTCAACTGAGTTTCTGATCATTTTCAGTTTAGAAGTTTTATGATTAATTGCTAATGGCTTTTTTATTTGAACTGGTTTGTGGCGATTTTAAGTGAACTCAGGCGTGGTTGAAATTAGTGAACTCGAACAATTTTTAGAGGTTACCATTAAAAACGGAAAAAAACTGAGAAAAAATTGAAAAAAAATTGAAATTTTTTGGAAAAACGCGGTGTCTTCTCTTAGAAAGAGTGACTGTAATAAGATTCCGAAATAAATTCGGGATAACATATTGTCCTTTTGAACATTTCAGTACCTGCAAGAAATAGTTTCTGTTTTGTGTGATATTCCGGAGTTTATTTTCTTTACTTGCGCAAAGGATTGTAGGGGCACGCGAAGCGTGAACTTTTGCAGTTATGAACGGAAAATTTTTTATATGTGGCACGGTACATTATAAATAACTGTAGATTGCAAAAGTTTGTAGCGAATAGCGGAACCCCGCAAAGCCTGGCCGGCACGCAGTGCCGTGTGCGCCCGAATGTAAAAAATCAAGATTTTACTGGGAAACAGTTATTTTTCCGTTGGAGGCGTCGTTGATTTTGTAAGTAATCATCAAACTGCCTGTCGGCACTTCTTATCAGGTGTTCTCTCTCTCAGAAGACGATAAACCTATAGACAAACTAGGTAATAGATTGTATAACTACGAGAAAAACGAGGTATGCAATGAAAAAAACATTATTTACATTATTTGGTTTTCTGGTTATTTCTATTTTGTTTGTTGGCTGTACAAAAAAATCTTCTTCTGTGCGTGTTATTGAAGTTGCCCATACTGTAACAAATGTCCCGTACGACTATCTTGACGAAAACGGAAATTCTGATGGTTTTGAAATTGCAGTTTTAAAGGCGGTTGATGAGCTTTTGCCACAGTACGAATTTCATTTTAACGGAGTTTCTGACGAAGAACTTTTGATTGGCCTTGAAACCGGTAAATATCAGGTTGGAACAAAAGGTGCCTGGCTCACTGAAGAACGTAAGGTTAAATTTGCCATTCCCAAAAATCCAATTGCTGCAAGTATTATTGGCCTTGCTTACCGTACCGCAGATTCTGATAAGATTTATGATATGGACAGTTTCGCTACTTATTCCGGAAAGTTAATTCCGATTTCTCCGTTGAGCGCACAGTATTCTATAATTGAATCTTACAATAATACTCATCAGGGAAAACCGCAGATTCAGCTTGTGCCTTCTGATGTTTTTGATATTGCAGATTCATATCTTTGGGTTTTGGAAGGTCGCTACGATGGATATTTGGTTTTAAAACGTTCTTTTGAAAAAAATGTTCTTGCAGAAACAGGAGCTTTTCATTCGTTGAGTGACAAACTTTCTTGGGTTGCCTACAAAGGGATTCCGACCTGGCCGCTTTTTAATAAAAATGAAACTGAATTTGTTGAAGCTTACGATAAAGCTGTAAAAACTCTGACAGAAAACGGAACAGTTGAAGCACTTTCAAACAAATATTTTGGCGAAAATGTCTTTAATTATGTGACTGAAGAATAATTATAAAAAATCGGCTAAAATGGCTGTGTCGCAGTGATTTTTTTTGCGCTTAATCAGCATTTTTTGCTTGGCGCGCCAGGGATTGGAAGGACGGGCGAAGCCCGAACAACGCCGGCGAGGCAACAATGTTCTGTTGCCGAGTGCGTTGTTTGTAGCGATAGCGGAATCCTGGAAAGCCCGGTCCGAGCGCAGCGAGTGGGGCGCCAATATTAAAAAATTACTGAAATGTAGTAAAATGCAAAGACCTTTTTCTGCCGTACAAATTTTAAATTCTCTGAAAATAATTTTGCCACACCTGAAAGTTACGTTAGCGGTTGTTTTGCTGGTGATAATTTTCGGTTCGCTTTCTGCGTTTTTTTTGACCTGGCTAAAACTTAGTAAATTTAAGATTTTGCGGCGAATTTCGGAAATTTACGTTTATGTAATTCGGTGTACGCCGGCGATTATTCTGCTTTTTCTTGTTTTTTACGGTTTGCCAAAGCTTGCAAAGATTTTTTTTAACGCAAATATTTATTCCTGGTCAAAAATAGTTTATGTTGTGATTGCGCTTTCCATGCTTTATGCGGCAAGTCTTTCGGAAATTATCCGTTCCGCGTATGAATCTGTGGGCAAAGTTCAGCTGGAAGGCGGATTGAGTCTTGGAATGTCAAAATTTCAGACGATTTTTAAGGTGGTTTTTCCGCAGGCGTTTGTGATTGCTATTCCAAATCTTGGAAATTCGTTTATTTCACTTTTAAAAGAGGGGAGTCTTGCCTATACAATCGGGCTGATTGACGTTATGGGTGCTGGCAACTTGATTATTGCACGAAATTACGGCGGTTATGGTCTTGAAACTTACATTGCCCTTACAATAATTTACTGGACACTGACACTGATTATTGAAGGCATTTTTAAAATTCTGGAAAAACATTTTTCTTTGGGGCGCGTAAATGTCGTTTAACTGGGCTTTTGCAGTCAAAACTTTTATTCTGTGCCTTAAAGCAATCCCGATGACTCTTTTTATAACTTTTTTGTCGCTTTTGCTTGCGGTTTTGCCGGCGTTTGGAATTGCAATGTCTCGGATAAAAAAACAAAAATTCGGCTCTGTGTTTGCTACAATTTATATTTCGTTTATGCGCGGCACGCCGGTTGTATTGCAAATACTGCTTGTCTACAGCATTTTGCCAAGTCTTCTGAACTTTTTTTTCAAAAAATTTTTTCCGACAGTGAATGTTTTTGACTGGCCACCGGCAATTTACGCCGTCACGGTTTTTACATTGAACACGATTGCTACATTAAGTGAAGTTTTCCGTTCCGCACTTATGACAGTTGATAAAACACAGTACGAAGCTGCTCTTAGTTTGGGACTTCCGCCGTTTTTCGCGTTCACAAAAGTTGTAATTCCCCAAAGCCTCGTGTGTGCCATCCCAAATTTAAGCGATTTGACCGTAGCCTTGGTTAAAAACTCTTCCCTAGCCTTTTTGATGACCGTAAAAGATATTACCGCCGTCGCAAAAATCCAGGCTTCTTACGGATTTAACTACATAGAATCTTACACCGACATTTTTTTAATTTACATAATTGTTTGTACAATAATTCAATTGATTTATAAATTCTTAGAAAAACGCCTGAAAAAATCCGGAATAGAAATCAAACCTCACCCCAAAAAATAAAGTTTTTTTTTCATTATCAAGGTATTTCGGCTAAAGTCGTCGGGCTTTCTGCAATTCCGGCATACGCTTTCAAAGTCCTTAGCGTGAAAATAGCACGCCTGTGGAGTTGGCTTTTATTCTCAAGAAATTTCAGCTTCTGAGGATTTGCATCTCGTTTGTGAGAGCAAATTTTAAAACGTTTGTTGAAAAAAACTTCGCCGTTGTTTAGGGTATCTCTAAAAAATCATTTTCAATGCTTTTTTTAGAGATACGTGCGAGTTTTAATTCGTTGATATAGCAGGAATTAAAACATCGCGTTTTCAAAGATACATAAAAAAAGCGTAGCCCCAAAAAACACACAAAAGTAAAGAAAATTACAAGTAAAGCGTCAGCTTTATTTGTAATTCCATCAAGCAGCAGGGGTTTTAGGGGCAGCGCCCATAAACGCGTGCTGGGAAAGAGAGTTTAAAATAATCCGCTAAAATTGCGCGTATTATTTTAACTACAGTTTGCAAGCAAACAGTTTTATTTACGAGTGCGCATCATGCGCACCAATTCAGCACCTCAAAAACTGAAGTTTTTTCCGGTGCAGAATTTCAAGGAATGGAGTCTGAGGGAGAGAAACAACGCTTGCGGAGTAGAGGTTTCTCCCCCCCCTCAGAAAACGATATATAAAAAAATTGGAAAAAATTATTTTTTTAAGAATGAAAATCATTTTTTTAGAATTATTTTCAAAAAGAATAGATAGAAAATCGTTAAGAAAGATTCCGAACTAAATTCGGAATGACATAAAAAAAGCGTAGCCCCAAAAAACACACAAAAGTAAAGAAAATTACAAGTAAAGCGTCAGCTTTATTTGTAATTCCA
>CAVJCY010000082.1:0-12539 GCA_963648145.1 bacterium
GGAATCTTTACACAAAAATAAACTAAACTGAGATTTTTATTTTTTTTGACTGTTAAGTTCCGCAATTTTATAGCGCGCAAGCCCGGCGACGCCAAAAGCGGCGACCGCCCGTAAAATTTCATAATAATTTTTGTTCAAACCGGAAACAACCGTTCGAAGTTCCAGGTCTTTGATTTATGAGTGTATTGAAAATTGTGTCGTTTGTGGCCTAGAAATCTGGATAAAACCGTTGCATTCGCCCTTTCCGTCACCAGCGGGTAAAACTTTGCTCAGATAATTGTCCCAATAATAATTGCTCCGGATTATCAACTTCCGCATTTATGCTGATTTTAGTGGTATTAAGGTTACCTCTAAAAATTGCAATTTTTGGTGAAATCTTCAGCCTACCCTCGCAGAAATTCTTTGATTTTTTCCGTCAGCTGCAAAGCCATTTTTTCGTGAGTTTTTTCTGAAGGATGCCAGTTCGCGCCGATTCCGTCATTTTCGTCCTGAACCGGAAATCTCACGCTGCAAACTTTTGTATCGTGAAAAATTTCTGTAAATTTTCCAATTGCTTCATCAACTGAATCGCAAAGATTTTGCCCCATAACGCCAAGACAACACAGGATTTTTGCGTTTGGACTTCGACGGTGAATTGATTCCAGAAACTGCTCGTAACAACACACAAAGGAAATTCTTCTTTCTTCAACATCACGGACAAAACTTGCATCATTCGTTCCAAGATGAATAATCACCAAATCCGGGCTAAAGTTTTTTTCATCCCAAACTTCAGGTTCTTTTTTCATTCTCATAGCCAAAGATTTATCCGTATACGGCCAGATTCCCGGCATTACAACTTCAACGTTCGGAACATTCACCGTTTCATCAACATATTTTGAAGTAATTCCTATCCCACTCCAACTGCAATATTCAAATTCCGCGCCCAGAGCCTTTGCAGTTTTAAAAGCATAAGATTTATCTGCCCGCTGCTGTGCCGTCGTAAAAGTATCCTTGTTAAAAACGCCTTCAATTCCGTAGCCGCAAGTAATTGAATCGCCAATAATTTCAATTTTCAGTTTTTGTTCACGTTTTTTGCAGGATTCCACCGGTGCCTTAACTTGTTTTCCGTCTATTTCAAGAAAATTAAATCCAGCCGTACCAAAATTAACTTCGCTTAGTTTTAAAACTTTTATAACTACGGTTTTTACAGCCGGACTTTCAAACAAAACAACTTTTTCTTCCCCTTTTTTCAAGATTTTCTTAACAAAAGAACTTTCATCAAAATTTTCCCAAAAAGATTCTGCCTTATAATCACTTTCAGAAACAATTTCCTTTACGTAAATGCCAAGCACAGACTTATTTTCTTCCGGCCAAAATTCCGTATCACTGGAAATTTGCAAAGCACACGCTTTTCCTGTCATACAAACTTCAAATCCGCTCGCCGAAAAATCAAAATATCGCTTTCCGTCAACATCCAAATGACGTCCGTACCAAATCAAATCTTCTGCAAAAATTTTATTCATTTTTTCCAATACTCCACAATTTTTAGAATTTTTATTCGGACGTACCCCGCTTGCAGCGGGTCAGGCTTTCCGCACTTCGCCGACTAACCGCGGCTCATCCACTTCGCGCGACTTTAAAATCTTTCGTTAACCGATATTTTTAGCTGCACCAACGCCTTGCAATGCAAAGTCCGTCGCGCTCGGGACTGCTTCGCAGGTGCTCCAATCCTTTACGCAAAATGTCATGTGTTTATTCTGCACGACCAAGTTCAAATGCTTTCTGATTCAATTCAAGAAATTTAAACGGGACGTTTGCTTTTATGCCGCTCTGCCATACTTCATCAGAAATTTCCGGGAAGCTTTTAGAAAGGCAACCCATTAACGCTATGTTCACTGCCTTAGAAGAACCTGCCCTGTTTGCAATTTCCAAAAAGTCACGGGCATCAACTTTTATTCCCTTTGACCTCATTCTTTCAATCAGATTTTCAGGATACTCCATCGCGCCAGTAATCACGGGCATTGGTTCCATTTTCTGGGTATTTACAATAATTTTTCCGTCCGGTTTTAAATATTCAATCCAGCGTGCTGCTTCAAGCTGTTCAAACGCAAGAATCAAATCGGCTTCGCCTTTATCAATTACCGGCGAATAAACTTTATCGCCAAACCGAACGTAAGTTTCAACACTTCCACCACGCTGACTCATTCCGTGAATTTCACTCACTTTCACATCAAATCCCTGATTAACTAGAACCCAGCCTAAAAGTTTGCTGGCAAGCAGTGTTCCCTGTCCGCCAACGCCTACAATCATTATATTTTTTACCATAATTTTCCCTTCAGCCTATCTTTTTATTGAATCAAACTTGCACATTTGAGTACACATTCCACAACCTGTACATTGAGTTGCATCAATTTCAGCTTTTTTATCCTTGAATGCAATTGCCGGACAACCAATTTTCATACACATTTTGCAGCCTTTGCATTTTTCTTTTTCAACGTGCAGCGGCGGTTCGTGTACAGTACCTTTTATCATAACGCAAGGCCGTCTGCTGATAATTATGCTTGGTTCTTCTGCGGCAAGTTCTTCTTTTAAAACTTTTTCCACATTTTCAATCTGATAAGGATCTACAACCGTAACGCGATTAAAACCAAGCGCGCGGCATAAAGCTTCAAGATTAACTTTGCCGGCCGGTTCCCCGCGCAAATTCTTTCCCGTTGTAGGGTTCTGCTGATGTCCCGTCATACCGGTTATTGAATTGTCCAGAATTATTACCGTTGAATTCGTCATATTGTAAGAAATATCACAAATTCCTGTCATTCCTGAATGCATAAACGTAGAATCACCAATTACGCCAACGCTGTTTTTTTCGCCGGCAGCCCCCATTGCCTTATTAAATCCGTGAAGTCCTGAACAGGAAGCACCCATACAAACATTCAAATCCATTGCATTCAGCGGAGCAACGGCACCAAGCGTATAACAACCGATGTCTCCGTAAACCATGGTTTTATTTTTACTCAAAACATAAAAAATTCCGCGGTGTGGACAACCAGCACACATTACCGGCGGACGTGGCGGTATATTTTCTTCAGGTTTTAAAATCTGCGGAAGAGTTTTTCCTACACATTTACGAATCAAATTCTGAGAAAATTCACCGCAAACCGGGAACGTATCTTTTCCATGAACTTTTAATCCAAGTGTTTTACAGTAATTTTCAATAATCGGATCCAGTTCTTCCAAAACATAAAGTTCATCAACTTTTGAAGCAAAATCCGTAATCAGTTTTACCGGCAACGGGTAAACCATTCCAAGTTTTAAAATACTTACGCTGTCGCCCCAAACTTCTTTTGCATACTGATAACTTGTTGATGACGTTATAACCCCGATTTTTTTACCGTCAGACAAAACTTTTGCCATTTCAACGCGATTCAAACTACAGGTTTCTGCCCATTGTGACAAATCTTTTGTGCGTTGTTCTACTCTGACGTGTGCATCACGACTATTTTTTGTCATCATTACTTTTGTAGAATCTTTTTTATAAGGAACCTGCTCAAACGGCACTCGTTCGCAAGTATTAACAACGCTCTGACTATGCGAAACTCTCGTACAAAGTTTTATAAACACCGGAGTATTATATTTTTCAGAAATTTCATAACCGGCTTTTACAAAATCAATTGCTTCCTGACTGTCGCTTGGTTCAAGCATTGGAACTTTTGCCGCAATTGCATAATGGCGCGAATCCTGCTCATTTTGAGAAGAGTGCATTCCCGGATCATCTGCAACACAAATAATAAGTCCGGCATTTAATCCCTGGTACGAAATTGTAAACAGCGGATCTGCCGCAACGTTCAGACCAACGTGTTTCATTGCACAAGCAGCGCGACGGCCACCAACGGTTGCACCGTGAGCAACTTCCAGTGCAACTTTTTCGTTCGGCGCCCACTCGCAGTAAATTTCATCATATCTTGCAGCTTCTTCTGTAATTTCCGTACTAGGAGTTCCAGGATAGCTGGAAATAATTGAACAGCCTGCCTCGTAAAATCCACGGGCAATAGCTTTGTTTCCTAACATCAGCTCTTTCATTTTTTTTCCCTTAAAATCAGCCATTTTTTGCAGCATAAAATCTGCGGACTTTTTTTACCCGGAAAGTGATTTTGCCAGTTTTCCAGGATTTTTGATTTTGATTATATCAGGGCATCTCTAAAAAATCATTTTCAATGCTTTATTTAGAGGTTCCCCTCAGTTTTAAGATCTGTTTTCCTGAGCAACCAATTGATCCGCTCCATACATTTTTCTGAGCTTTGGTTTTTCAATTTTTCCTGTCGCATTTCTAGGAATTGTGTTAAAAATAATTTCCTTTGGACGTTTGTAACGCGGAAGCATCTGACAGAAAGCGTCAAGTTCTTCTTTTGTACAGGTCATATCTTCTTTGATTTCTACAATTGCGGCAGTTTTTTCGCCAAGACGGTAATCCGGCAAACCTATAACGGCAACATCCTTAATTTTTTCATTTTTGCGTAAAAAGTCTTCAATCTGAACCGGATAAATATTTTCACCACCAGAAACAATAACGTCTTTTTTGCGGTCTACAAGAAAATAAAATCCGTCTTCATCCTGCATTGCCATATCTCCGGTGTAAAGCCAGCCGTCTTTTAAACATTCAGCGGTAGCTTCAGGATTATTGTAATAGCAAGTCATAACGCCAGGGCCTTTTACACAAAGTTCGCCAACTTCACCGTGTTTTACTTCTGTGCCGTGTTCATCAACAATTTTACACTGCCAGCGGTAACCCGGAACTCCAATTGCACCGACCTTGTTAATATTTTCAACACCAAGATGAACGCATCCTGGACCTGTAGATTCTGAAAGTCCGTAATTTGTGTCGTACTGATGCTCCGGAAAATATTCTTTCCAGCGTTTAATAAGACTTGGTGGTACCGGCTGTGCACCAATATGCATAAGACGCCATTGATTTAATTTATAGTCAGAAAGTTTTATATCACCGCGGTCAAGAGCATCAAGAATATCCTGAGCCCACGGAACCAAAAGCCAGGCGATTGTACAATGTTCATCAGAAATTGCCTTCAAAATTGTTGCTGGTTTTGTTCCTTTCAATAAAACCGCCTTGCTTCCCACAACTAAAGAACCCATCCAGTGAAATTTTGCTCCTGTATGATAAAGAGGTGGAATGCACAGAAAATTATCTTCACGACTTGTAGAATGATGATTCTGTTCCATCTGTGCAGCCTGAGTTAAAGACATATGTTTGTGCAAAATTGCTTTAGGAAATCCTGTCGTTCCACTAGAAAAATAAATTGCACCCAAATCTTCATTTGAAATCTGAAGATTTAAATTATTGCTCGGGTAATTTGAAACTACCTGATAGTAGTTTTCCGCAAAATCAGGACAATTATCGCCGACATAAATTAAAAGACGGCCTGCTTTAATTGCAGATGCGTTTGGTTCGATTCGGCCAGTAAATTCCGGACCAAAAACCAAAATATGAAGCTGGGAAAGATTTACACAGTACATAATTTCATCTGCGTCGTAACGAAAATTAAACGGAACGGCAATTGCGCCTGTTTTCAGAATCCCAAAATAAATTGGCAGCCATTCAATGCAGTTGTACATAAGGATTCCAACTTTATCGCCTTTTTTTATTCCTCGTGCCAAAAGCATATTTGCAAAACGATTTGCCTTTTCATTAAAAACACTCCAGGAAATTTCGCGCCGGAAAGGTTCAAATTTTGTTGGTTCAATCAATTCGGCTTCTTTCCAGTTGCTTCTTCTTGTATCAGGTGTATCAGGATTTAATTCCACAAGTGCAGTTTCATTTCCATATTTTTCTGCATTTTGCTCAAGATATTTGATTACGGTCAAATCATTTTCCAGTAAATTTTCTTCATCTTTAATCATAATAACATTCCTCTAAGTATTTATGGGAACCTCTAAAAATTGCAATTTTTAGAAATACCCTTATTTTTGTAACAGCAAATTTGCAGTGCCATTTTATTTTTTTTCGACTAGATTTTCGTCTTCTTCCTTTAAGTACATTTTCTTTTCAACAATTACTTTTTCATCGTAGCAGGCAAAAATCTGATCTACACGTTCGGAACTCATTTTTGGAGTAAAAAAACTTACTAACGGAACAATTATCAGTCCGCCAACCATTGCAATTGCTCCGGTATTAATTGCATTCAGAAATTTTGGAAGATTAACGCCAAATTTTGGCAAAATCATAACCGTGAGAGTTATTCCAACCCCCCAGACAAAACAAGTCCAAACCGAAGCCTTCGTGACCTTTTTTGAAAAAAGTCCGTACATAAACGGTGCCAGGAATGCCCCCGCAAGTGCACCCCATGAAATTCCCATCAACTGAGCAATAAATGTTGGAGGATTAAGTGCAATCACAACGGAAATCACAACAAAGAAAACTACAAGAATACGCATTATAAGAACGGTTTTCTTTTCATCTATTTTTTTACAACAAGTTTCTTTTAAAACGTCCAGAGTTAAAGTTGTACTGGAAGTATGAACCAAGGAGGCCAGTGTCGACATTGAAGCCGAAAGGACTAGAACAATTACAATTCCAATCAAAATATCAGGAAGTTTTGAATCCATAAGCATTGAAGGAACAATTTTATCAAAATCGATAGAACCGTCCGACCTGTAAATTGCACTATCCTTAAATAAACGTCCAAATCCACCAAGAAAATAACATCCACCGGAAATAATTACTGCAAATGCGGTAGAAACAATTGTTCCAGTTTTTACAGATTTTTCAGATTTGATTGCATAGAATTTTCCAACCATCTGAGGCAATCCCCAGGTTCCAAGCGATGTAAGAATAATTACACCAAAAAGATTAAGAGGATCCGGTCCAAAGAATGAAACAAACGGACCGTGCATATTTTTCAGAGCCTCAGTTGTAGAAGAAGCGTCAACCGGCACTTCAGAAAGTTTCTGGATTGCAGAAAGAAATCCGCCCTGACCTTTAAGAACTGCAGCAACAACTGCAACAATTCCCACAAGCATGATAATTCCTTGTATAAAATCGTTGATTGCCGTAGCCATATATCCGCCAAGAATAACATAAACAGCGGTCAACAAAGCCATCACAATTACGCAAATACGATAATCAATAGAAAAAGCCATTCCAAACAAAGTTGAAAGACCTTTATAAACAGAAGCCGTATACGGAATAAGAAAAACAAACGCAATTGCAGAAGCCGTAATTCTTAAAGACTTACTGTCATAACGCTTGCCAAAATAATCCGGCATAGTTTTTGCATCAAGATGCTGAGTCATAATTCTTGTACGCCGACCAAGAACGACCCACGCAATCAAAGAACCAATAAAGGCATTTCCTAATCCAACCCAAGTTGTAGAAAGCCCGTACTTCCAGCCAAACTGACCTGCATAACCAATAAAAACAACTGCAGAAAAATAAGAAGTACCGTAAGCGAACGCTGTAAGCCACGGACCAACCGACCGATCACCAAGAACAAAGCCGTTAACATCTTTTGCCTGACGGTGAGAATAAATACCAACACAGATTGTAATTGCAAAAAATACAACCAGCATCAAAATTTTTACAAACATTTTTTACTCCACAAAGTTAAAACGTAGGTTAAAATTATAAAGACTTACAGTTAATTTTCAAATTCTTTGACCATTTACCTGGACCATTTTCACACCATTAAGGTTACCTCTAAAAATTGCAATTTTTAGAGGTAACTCTGAAAACGCGATGTTTTAATTCGTGCTATATCAACGAATTAAAACTCGCACGTATCTCTAAAAAAAGCATTGAAAATAATTTTTTAGAGATACCCTTAACCTTCCGTATTTTTACAAATTCTTGAGTATTAAAATACAGTTTTTTATAATTGAGATATGGAAAACGGATGTTTTGAAAAAGCGGAAAATGTAAGAGAAGTCATAAAATATCTTCAAAAATTTAAAAACACACTGGCAATAATTTATATTGATGACAAAATAATCGAATCACCTTTATTTTCAAGTCATATTCACGACATTGCCTTGATTCACGAAGCCGGTCTGAAAGTAATTATAATTCCCGGAGCCCGGCGAAGAATTGACGACGTTCTGACCTCTGCAAAAATAGACTGGACATACAAAAATAATATCCGCGTCACATCAAATCAAGCTATGACTTTTATAAAAATGGCCGCATTTGACGTTTCCAACGAAGTTATGACAAATTTGGCCGCAAATCATATAAATGCTCTCATCGGAAACTGGGTTCGTTCACGCGGAATAGGAATTCTTGATGGCTTTGATTTTGGCACCGCGGGCGAAATTGATAAACTCCAGATAAACGCAATCAACAAAGTTCTTGATGAAGGTTTTGTCCCTATTTTTCCGTGCATCGGCTGGAATTCTGTCGGCAGACCTTACAATATTTCTTCCATCATTTTAGCTCAAAAAGTTGCAATGGAACTTAAAGCAGAAAAACTTTTTTTCCTAATGGATTCCAACGGCATAAATCCAAAATTAAAAAACATTCCGGCAATGAATATTTCTGAAGTTGAAACTTTTCTGAACGAAAATTCTGATTCAACTTATGCAACAAGAAACGTTTTAAAACTTGCCGTAAAGGCGTGCGAAAACGGTGTAAAACGCGCGCACATTTTGGACGGAAATATTGACGGTGCCCTGCCCTGCGAAATTTTCAGTGATTTAGGCTCCGGCACAATGATTTACACTTCAAATTACGGCAACATCCGCGAAATGAACATAAATGACATCCCGGAAGTCCTTTCACTCATGCGTCCTTTTGTAGAAAACGGAAAACTTCTGCCACGGACCGAAGAAAACCTCAAAGCCGATTACCGCGACTACGTTGTTTATTCTGTGGACGGTAGCATTCACGGTTGCGCCGCCTTGCATTTTTATGATGACGGCCAGGCAGAAATTGCCGCCGTTGCAGTTGATAATCGTTTTGAAAATATGGGCGTAGGACCGGGGCTAATAAATTATCTTTTTGAACGTGCAAAAAAGAAAAACGTTTCTAGAATTTTTATTTTGACCACGCAAGCCGGAGATTGGTTTGAAAGTCTCGGATTTACAAAAAGTGAACTTGATACCCTGCCACCCGCAAGGCGAAAAATCTGCAGCCCGGAACGAAATTCAAAAGTTTACAGAAAAAATATTTAGATTTTTAAAAATCATTGAAAATGATTTTTTAGAGATGTCCTTATCTTAATTTTAAAGTCGCATTTTACACTTTCTCAAAAAATGTTATCATAGCAAAACCACATTGTACTCGTCGTCGGCGCTCTGCTATGTGAAAAAACTAAAGTAAATTTGATTTTTCAGATTTACCAAAATATTGGGGTGTTCACACAACACAAAAAAAATTTTCTGGAGTATTTTATGAAAAACTTCACTAAAACTGTAAAAGCAATCGTGCTTTTTACAAGTATTCTTTTACTTGCCGGCTGTTCCAAAAACGACCGCACCTTATACCTTTACAACTGGACGTATTACACGCCAGATGAAGTTATTTCCAAATTTGAACAAGAATTTAACTGTAAAGTAAAAGTTGACAGTTATTCAACCTGTGATGAAATGTATGCAAAACTCAGGGCAGGTGCAAAAGGTTATGACATTGTAATCCCTTCAAATGATTTTGTTTCAATTATGATTAAGCAGGGTATGCTTCAAAAAATTGATCAGACAAAATTAACAAACCGCGACAAAATCAGTCCACAAGTTCTTACTATGATTGACTTTGATTCGAATATGGAATATTGCGTTCCTTATGCTTTCAGTGCAACTGGAATCATCGTAAATAAAACAAAAGTTACAAATCCAAATTATTCACGCAGTTACGATATTTTTTCAGATCCACAATTTGCCGGTCACGCCACAATGATGGACGAACAGCGCGAAGTTTTAGGCTGCGCCCTTGCAAGTCTGGGATATGACCTTAATACAACAAACGAAAAAGAACTAGACGAAGCAACTCAAAAAATTCTCAAAGAATGGAAACCTAATTTAGTAAAATTCGATGCCGAAGGTTTTGGTAAATCATTTGCAAGCGGAGATTTCTGGCTGTGCCAGGGCTATCCAGAAATTTGCTTTGGCGAAGTTGATAAAACCCGCTGGGAAGACACAATCGATTTCTTTATTCCAGAAGAAGGAGGACCTGCAACAATGGATTGCATGGTTATCCTTAAAGATGCCCCTCACGCAGAACTTGCAAACGAATTCATTAATTTTATTCATCGCCCAGAAAATTATGCAATTTTCATAGATCAGTTCGGATATCCGTGTATCGTAAATCCGGAAGCTCTGAATTACGTTACTCAAAAATCTATGTACGATCCTGCACAGGCCTTAAACTGCACACTCAAAAAAGATCTTGGCCAAGATTTAGACAAATATCACAGCAGATGGCAAAAAATTCGTTTTGCTGACTAAATTTTAAATATATTTTTAATAAAGGAGAATTTCGTTTAGATTTTCTCCTTTTTTTTGGGCCAGTGCATCGTTCCAACTCGCATTTCATACTTCGGTAACCCTCAAACAAAAAAGGCGCACAAATTGCACGCCTTTTTTGTTCCGCTCGTTTGTTGAAACAAACTTCGCGGGTACTCAATTCTCGGGCCGTGTGCATCGTAAATAAGAATAAACACAGCCACAATATTGTTGCCTGTACATATCATATTCTTTACTAAGTTCCAGACTTCTTAAAAAACCGCCCTTTTTCTTAAAATCAGAATAAAGCCATTTTGGCCCGCCAGAATTATTTTCAGTCAGTTCTTTTCCAATCTGATTAATTTTTTCGGAATCCTTAAAAGGACTTATAGAAAGCGAAGTACAAAAATATTCGTATCCATTTTCAGCAGCATAATCGTAAGCTTTTTTCATCCGGAATTCGTAACAGCGACGACAGCGTTCTCCTTTTTCGTTTTCGTCTGCCAACTCAGGATTTTCATTAATTTTTATGGCATCAAAATATTCCTGCGGATTGTATTCAGTTTCCTGGCAAAAAATATTATTTTCAACTGCCGGCGGAAATTTTGTAATCAATTTTTTTAATTCTTCTTTTCTTCTATTGTATTCGCTTTCAGGGTAAATATTCGGATTATAATAAAACAGTTTTATTTCAAAATATTTGCAAAGATATTCCATCACATAAGAAGAACACGGTCCGCAGCAAACGTGCAGTAAAAGTTTCGGCTTATAATCAAGAGTTTTCAGCAAAAATTCCAGTTTTGTCTGATAATTAATTTTTTTCGTCATTTTTTAAATTCCTAGAATCATAAAAAGCAGAATCAATACAACTCATTAAAACCAAAGTTGTTAATTCCTTTCCTCTTTCAATTTCAACTTTTGTAGAATTATTGCTTACCATTTTTTCAGCTATTTTTTCCAGCTGATTAATGCCTTTTCCTTTCATATCTTTAAAGTCAATTTTTTTTAACTTTCCGCTTTCAACTTCAGCTTCAAGACTAAAATAAATAAAACTCGTAGAAATTTCTCCAGAATAAATGCCGTCGTTCACATTTTCAATCTGCACAGAATGGTAAGCCAGTTTTTTTACTTCTTCCAGTTGATTTCTTTTCTTGTGATTGTTCGTATACAAAATCCCCAAAAAAACGCAAATTCCAAGAACAACTACAAGCATCGTCTTTGACTCATTATGAGCCTTTTCTCTCATTTCATATTTTTTCTGCAATTCATTTTTTTTATCAGCTTCTGTTTCAATTTTATTTTTCATTTTTTTATCCTTTCCAAAATAGTTTCTATTGAATCAATTATACCGTTTATTGTAGTCGTATCAGCCGGTAAAGAAAATAAACTTCCCACACCGCTTTCAGGATTTTGGCGCAATCGTTCTTTTCTTTTAGAAATATAAAAATTCAATTGCTGCAATATCACGGACGTAATTAATTTACTGTAAATTGACAATTCTTCTTCTGATTTTATTTCTATAAGATTTTCAGTCACAAAATATTTTAAAATTGCCTTTATTTCTTTTACAAACCTATTTTTTTCTTTATTCGCAATATCAAGTGCCTGATAGTTATAAAATTTTTCCGTATGAATAAAAACATAGACTTTTATAAGAGGTTCACTTTCGTAAAGGTTGAAATAGTAATTTATATATTTTCTGAAAAAAACACTCAAAGTAATTTTATTTTTTTTAATTGCATTTATGATGTCATCACTTTTTTCTGCAATGGAAAATATCAGTTCTGAACAATATTCTTGCGTGCTTGTATAAATTTCTTCTTTACTTTGAAAATGATTGTATAGAGAAGCTTTTTTTATATCTAATTTTTCAGCAACATCAGATAAAGAAACCGCCCCTGCCCCATATTCAAACACAACATCAAGAAACGACTGAATAATATCTTCCTTACTGGTTTTCTTTCTCGACATAATTCTATTATCGTTTTAATTTAAAAAATTTAAACTACCAAACGGTCGTTAACTAAATATTTTTTTGTAAACAAAATTTTTCAGGACATTTTTAATTATTCGTTTCACGTAAAACATTCTTATTCTCAAAAAAAAAAAAAAATTAA
>CAVJCY010000083.1:0-11797 GCA_963648145.1 bacterium
TATTTTTGGCTAAATCTGGCTGACCCGTAGAGGCTGTTTTCTCCCGACTCTAACAAGAGTTTCCATTCTGAGAAAATCCGCCCATTATTCTGAGTAAGACTTCATAATCTCATTGTGACGAGAAAGTCCGAATTTTGTATAATCGTGTTATGCACTCGTATTCGCGGTTTAAAAAATCTGGAGTTTTTTTATTTTTTGCAGTTTTTTTGTTTTCTGCATGCACGGCTTCTTCCTCAGATTCAATCACGTTTGAAGCAATGAACACTGTGATGTCTGTAAAGTCAAACGGAAAAAAAGCCGCGAAAGCAAATCAAAAAGTGCGTGAACGTTTCATCCAGATAGAAAATTTGCTTTCTGTTACAAATGAAAACAGCGAAATTTTTAAAATAAATCATCAAAGCGAAAATCTAAAAAATTCCGGGAATAAAGAAAATCAGATTTATTTTGTCTCTGAAGAAACGTTTTTTCTTTTTGATTTTTCGCTGAAAATGGCGCAAAAAACTGACGGTGCGTTAAATCCGTGCCTTTACGCAATTACGAGTGACTGGGGCTTTACGACCGGAAATTACAGAATTCCCGCTGATGATGAAATTTTACAAAATTTAAAATTCACGGATTATAAAAAAGCCTTTGCATTTACAGAAAATAATTCAATAACATTGCCGGCAGGCACTCAGTTAGATTTTGGTGCTGTTGCAAAAGGTTTTGCCGGTGACGAAGCAATAAAAATTCTATCAGAAAGCGGAATAGAGTCTGCCGTTTTAGATTTAGGCGGAAATATTCAGCTTTTGGGTGGAAAAAAATCAAAAAACGGCGAAAAATCCTTGTGGAAAATCGGGCTCAAAAGTCCATTTGGCGGGGAACCCGTCATAGCCCTTGAATTAAAAGACTGCGCCGTAATTACAAGTGGCGGCTACGAAAGATTTTTTACCGCAGACGACGGTCAGAAGTATATTCACATTTTTGACGGAAAAACCGGCCGACCAGTAAAAAATGAGCTCGCCTCCGTAACGATAATTGCGTCGTCCGGTTTGTATGCGGATTCTCTCAGTACGGCAATATTTGTAATGGGAAAAGATACGGCCGTAAATTTCTGGCGACAGAATTCTGACTTTGAAATGATTTTGATTACAAATTCTAATCAGCTTTTTTATACTTCTGGGTTGCGCGGTTCAATTTCTATTTTGGAAGATTTTTCTGAATTTTCCGTTATTGAAAAATTTTGCCGGCCGTAAAAATCAACGCAAAAATTAATAAAATCAAAATGCAAAGTTGCAATGAAAGTCCTTTTGATTTTTTTTCATCGGCAAATAATTTTTCTTCTTCAAGAGTTTTTTTTATTTTTTGAAAAATATTTCCTTTTTGATTTTTGAAATTAAAAATCAATGCTCCATAATATTTTAAACTTTCCGCGGCAAAACTTTCGTCCTTTAATTTTAACGTGGCTGCAACCTGCGAAAGTGAAACCGCCGCCGAAAGTTTTAATGCTTTTTCAATTGCAATAAAAAATGCGCCTTCAGTAATTGAAATATTCAAGATTTTAAACAAAACTTTTCCCGAGGGTGTAAAAATGCTCACAAAAATTATAAAAATCCATGTAAAAATATGAGTTTTTAAATAAATCTTCCGACCAGAAATTTTCTGAAAAATAAAGGCAATTACAAGGGCTACCGTAAGGAGGACTATATTTTTTGTCATAAAAATCAAAATTATGGAAATCAAAATGCAAACTGCACAAAAAATCTGATTGCAGGTGTTCTGTTTTTGCGTGAATTTTTGTTCACCGTCGTTTTCAATAATTTGTGGCGTATTTTCTGGAATTTTCAGGAAGTTTGCAAGAATTGCAGTCAAAATTGCTGCAAAAATGCTAAAAATCATCATTGGACCCAAAAGTGAAAAAGTTTCTTTTCCTAAATAAATTGCCGAAAGTGAAATTTGAACAAAAACACTTGCGACGCTTCCACAAATTGAAATTCCATAAAGACTCAAAAAATTTCCTTTTATTTTAAAAAGTCCATACATAAAAAGTCCAGAAATTAAACTTTGTGAAATTGAAATTATAAAAAATGGAGAAATTAAAGTTCCGTTTATCATGCATGAAGCAAAAGATTTTATAAAACACAAAATCAAAAATGAAGGAAAATCTAGCGTAAAAGAAGATAAAATTGCGACGTTGCCAAGTCCCAGGCGGAAAAATGGCAGAAATCGCGGTAAAAGCATTTCCGTGTAAGAGAAAAACAGTGTTAGGGATGCAAGGTAGGCAATGCGTTTTTTATTTTGAAATTGCATCAAATTCCTCCGAGCCGTTTTCTGAATTATTTTCGATTTTTACAATTATTTTGTTTGGTAGACAGACAATTGTGTTTGAATAGCCTTGATTTACGCAGGTTTTGTTAGGACACGCAGAATCAATTATTCTCGCCTTGCTATTTTTTACTTCAACCGTCGTAATTCCGATTTTTCCTTCAAAATTGTAAATTCCGTCATTTTTTAATGAATATTCATATTTTTTTCCGTCAGCTTCTACTGTCATTTTTTGTGATTTTCCGCCAAAAGAAAAATTTACAGATTTCATCGTGAAAAAAATTGCGGCACCTAAGGTAATTACAAAAATCAGAAAATCGCCGGGGGATGGGATTTTTTTAATGGAACCTTTTTGCGTACATTTTTTTTTGTTTTGCATAAAATCTTTTTTCATTTTTAATTTTGAGAAGACTCCTGATGCAAACTTACTTCGCCAGAATCAAGATAAAGAATTTTGCCGTCCTGAGTTTGAACAACAAGTTTTGCGTCATCACTAATGTCTTTTACAAGACATTTATATTTTCCTTTTTCAACATTTATTATCGGCGTCACCGTGATTTCTTTTCCAATCAAATTTGAACGTTTTTTATATTCTTTTATTGAATCTTTTTTTGATTTTTCATCGCTTTCAAGGATTTTTAAAACTTCAGTTATACATTCTGCAAGAAAAGAGCTTCTATTGTATGATTTTCCGTCAGATAAAATTGAACCGGCCGTTTTTAAAATTTCTTCCGGGATTTCTGAACTTGTTTTGATATTAATGCCAATCCCGATGATTGCAGCATCAATTTTTCCAGTTTCAAGATTTGCCGTTCCTTCCGTTAAAATTCCGCAAATTTTTGAATCATTAAGAAAAATATCATTGACCCATTTGATTTTGGTTTCAATTCCAAAGATATTTTTAATAGCCCTGCAGATTCCAACTGCCGCGTGAGCCGTAAGTGTTGACGTATTAAAGCCGTTTTTAGGAGCAAAAATTATGGAAAAATAAATTCCGGTTTTTGACGGTGAATAAAAATGTCGTCCAAGCCTTCCTTTGCCTGCGGTCTGACTTGATGCAACTATTACGGTTTTGTGAAGTTCATAGCAGTTTTTTTCAAGTAAAAGCCGCTTTGCCTGAGTGTTCGTTGAATCAATCTGTTCGTAAAAATCAACGTGCGGAAAATCAGAAGAATTTTTTTGCCGCAAAAATTTTTCAATTTCCGATTTTGAAAAAAAATCTTCGTTAACAAGTCTATACCCGCGGTTATTCACTGCAAAAATTTCTGCCCCTTCGTCTTGAATTTTTTTTATCGCTTTCCACACTGCTGCCCGCGTGACCTGGCAGCGTTCGGCAAGTTCTTCACCGGAAATAAAATCGTCAGCATTTTTTAATTCGCGCAAAACAGTCTCTTTTACAGTCATATTTTCCCCTGATTTGGATTATGGTTATTTCCAAAAATTACAATTGGTGTCGTCTAGGGCCTCTCTAAAAAATCATTTTAGATGCTGTTTTAGAGAAGCTGAAGCAAGCTCTACTTTTCCAAAATATGCAGATATTCAACAGTTGAATCGGCTTTATTGAAACGCTCAGAATCTGCTTTAAAACGCTGATATTCTGTTTGTGCTAAATCATAATGCCCGTATTTTTGCATAATATTTTTTACATCATCTGTGGACATTAAACCTTCGTTATTGTATGAAAGAAAAATATATTTAAAGTTTGCTTCTTTTATCAAATTTTCAAATTCTTCCTTTACGGTCAATGCAGAACAGTATTTTGACTTTTTATATTGTCGTAAACCTGTTTTTCCTTTTGGCACAAACGGCTTATATTCTGCGATAGTGTTTAACAGATGATAATTAGCTCCGTACTGACGCGAATTATATGGCGGGTCAAGATACAAAATGTCCCCCGAAATTTGTTTTATAAGAACATTTGCATCCATATTAAAAACCTGATGTTCGTTATCATTTATTTCAAAATTTGCAGGCTCTAAAATCATTTGTTTTTGTGCTGATTTTTTAAGATTTTTTAAGTAAGCTCCGTAGACGCTTGCCGTATTTGCAACTTTGTCGGCACTTTCCAAGAGACTTGCTAAGAGAAAAAAATATTCGTTATCTTCAATTTTTCCAGAATTTTTCCATTCTTCAATTTTTGTTCGAATTGAATCGATTTTTTTGCCATTTTCATCTGAAAAATATTGTCGTTCACCATTTCCGCCAAGACAGTAATTTTTAAAAATGAAGCCTTCAAAGTTTGATGAATTCAAATTCAATTCTTCAATCAAAGTTTTAGCATTTTGAATAGGACGATGATTTTCAATATAGTTTTTGTTCAAGACGAAACTGTAATATTCAATATCATTTGAAATGACTTTTTTTACTGAAGTTTTAAAAGTTCTCCCGACAATTCCTGTTCCCGCAAACAAATCGCAAAAATTTTTTTCAGAAAGATTATCGCCACAAACTGATTTTATTGTTTTTGGAAGAAAATTTTGACAAAGTTTTAATTTTGAGCCGATATAGTTCATTTTTTGTTAATACTCCACATTCTTAAAAAGCAAGTCATTATCTTTAATTTCGTATTCAATGTACTTAAGTGGAAGCACATTGTTTGATTCATTAAATTTACAAAAATTGTCTTTTAATTCGTCTGAAAGTTTTTTGCCACTTTTACAAATTAAAACTGGTTGAATGTCACTTTCTGGTGAATTTGGAACATAATATTGTTTTATCCATTCGATATAACGAGTCAATTGTCTTGTATTATCAAGAGAAGCAAAAACGGCTTTTAGTTCTACAGGCATTACAATTTTCTGGTTTTCATTTATTGTTTTTGAAATCATTACATCTATTTTTTGCATGCCAACGCCACAAGCAACTTCATTGCCAAGCCATTCAATATTGCCTTGTGTATGCAAAACTTCATCTAGCGAGTTATTTATTCCTCTTCCAACGTTTTGAGTTATGTACATTTGCAAATGTGCTTCGAATGCTTGTTTTTTTGAATTTTTTGCGATTAGTCTTGGAAGAACGTTTATTTTTTCCATTCTACCGATATAGTCATGGTGCACCGCAGTTCCTGTTATTTTATTTCCATCAAAGGTATAATCTTCAGAATTTAAAATCTGATTTTTATTCTTGTTTCTGATAAGAGAAATTAGTCTTTTTGCCTCATAAGTTGTTATCATCGTGTTTCCACGATTGCCTTTAAGTTTTCTGTAAATTAAACTCCAAAGCATTTGGTAAGGTGAGCAGATGTCTTTTATTACATCAAGAGCTTCCCATTCCGTTACACCTTTTGCATAAACTTGATAAGGTTTGATTTTTAATCTAAAAGTTAATGATTTTTCCAATTCTTTGTATAAAAATTGATTTTTATCAAAATTATCAAGAAAAATTCCATCCTCTACGGTTTGAAAAACACCAAAAAACATTCCTTCATGGACTTTTGCTTTTTCAACTAGATAAAAAATTATAAAATCATCTTTTCTTACACGGCAACCGTCTGCCATCATGCTGACAAGCATTTTTTCGGCAGCACTTTTATTTCCTTCATACAAAACAGTTTTAGGGCAGTTATTAAAATCAACAACATATTCCTGTTTTATTTTTCCTATTTTTTTTGCACTTGCACCAGTTCCGGCAAACATATATTCAAGGTGATATTTAAAAGTGTTGTCATCAACAATAAAAACATGTGTTGTCATTATTTCTCTCCAATATCTCCGTAAAGTTTTTTCATTATGAACTCAGTTGTATTTTCACTTGCTTCTTTCGCAATTTTCTTTGCGGATTCTTTTCTGTATTCGACAGGATCATATTGATAGCATCCGACACAGCCTAATTCTTCTGTATAATTTTCATCACCTTTATAAAAAGAATATGGATTTCCAATAAGATTTTTGGCATTCCACCTTTTGAGTTTCCATATCAGAAACACGCATATCATTTTTTCTGCCGTCTTTGTGGTCAATTTCAATCCGCGTATTGACTGATGTTCCGTGAACTCCAAGCATAACGCAATTTTTATCTTTGTAAAAATTTTTTATATCGCTACGAATATTCTGGCTAAAAGAGTCTTCTGTGTTAAAACCTGCTGTTCTGACTTTTTCTATTGCTCCATATTCTGGAAATCTTTCAAGAACAAATTTTTTCGCCAATGTGCCATTGACTCTTTCCCATGACCAGCCATTTTGAAACATTAAATCAGCATATTTTCCTACAAATTCAGTTTTAAAAACCCATCTACTGATTCCGTTTTCGTCAGGATTTGCTAGTTCTAAAAATAATTCAATTTGAGTCTGTTTTGCCATAATTAGAATTCCTTCTTAAAAACAAAAATATACTCATGCTTAAACAAATAATAATCACTCTGCATTGCTCTGTAACGCCAGATTCCTTGAGAACCGATTTTCCCGCGGTTTCCTTCAATATTTTTGACGATAATACCTTTTAACTTTGTTTTAAAATTCTGTTTGATTGTATTCATTACATAAAATCCAAGAGGAATAACTTCTGACTTTTTATAAACATCGCCAATTACAACGGCAAAATATTTGTTTTTTTCCAGAAATTGCAGTCCATTTTTCATTGCAAGTGTAAACTTTTCAATAAACGTATCTAAATCTGAAATCGCGGATAAATCTTCTTTTTTATCCGTAAATTTTACAATATCCATATAAGGCGGATGAGCAATTAAAAAATCAACAGATTGTTTTTCTTTATTTTCGGGAGACAGCCATTTAAAACTTTGATTCATCGTCGCGTTAAATTTTTGCGTATCGCAGACATCACAATTATTCACAATAAAATGAATGTTCTGTGTATCTGCCATTTTTTGATAAATTAAATCTATCATCTGTTGATTTATATCAAAACCAATATAATTGCGATTTAAATTTTCACATTCAAAAAGAGTCGTTCCGCTTCCTGTAAAAAGTTCCATAACAGTGTCATCTTTGTGCGTGTATCGTTTTATAAGCTGATACGGAATTTGCGGAACGAAATTTCCGTGATAGTTGTTTTCGTGTTTTCCGCTTGAATCGCGTTTATTGATAAGCCAAAGGCTGTCTACATTTAAATCTGAGTTTTTCCAGTCTGTTTCGTCGTTTATCATCACTTCATTTTATGATTTTTTTTTACCTTTTTCTATGTAACGCACGCACGCACTTCATTTTTCTGCATTTTTCCTACATTGGGCCAGTGCCTCGTCCAACTCGCCTTCCGCAGTTCGCTATTCGCTCAAAGTCCTCGGCACACAAATAGTGTGCCTGCGGGCTTTGGCTTCGTCAGTTGAAACTGACTTCGCCACTGCTACAGCCTCGGGCCAGGTGTTTCGTAAAAAAAATACTTTTCCTAGGGAAATCCAATTCCAAGAGTTTTCTTTCGTTAGCTAAAAATTGCAATTTTTAGAGGTAACTCTGAAAATGCGAGTTTTAATTCGTTGTATTTTAACGAATTAAAACTCGCACGTATCTCTAAAAAAGCATTGTAAATGATTTTTTAGAGATGCCCTTAACTTATCACAATTTTTCCGGCAACAGGTTCAGGATTTAAGTTTACATTCACAACTTTTCCTTCAGCCCAGTCAAAATTCAAAGTATAACCGCCCTTTATTTTAAGCCCAGAAACTTTACCTCTCTGCCATTCTTTTTCATCAGGCAAAGCCGGAAGCAATTTCACTTTTACAGTTCCATCATCACAAAGTTCAGACTGCACAAGCATTCTCAAGATTCCAGCCAAAGCACCATAATTTCCGTCAATCTGGAACGGCGGATGATTATCAAGCAAATTTGGCAACGTTGAATGAGTGAATAAACGTAAAATTCCATCAAGAGCATCATTTCCCTGACG
The DNA here is from genome assembly GCA_963648145.1 of bacterium. Classification (GTDB taxonomy): domain Bacteria; phylum Spirochaetota; class Spirochaetia; order Treponematales; family Treponemataceae; genus Treponema_D. Next base: position 8,143 of record CAVJCY010000083.1, read on the forward strand.
CAATTGTGCCCTGAAATTTATAATCCAGGCCTGACTCCAGCCAGTATGACCGCCACCATTTTCAAGACGTTTTTTAAGGGTAAGTTTTGCAGCCTCCGTTAACTCAGTGTCATTTTCAACATCAATCGTGTGTCCTGGATACAATCCGTAAAGATGACTTACATGGCGGTGTCCAGGTTCAACTTCAGGAACTTCTCTATTCCATTCCATAAGCGAACCGTCAGAATTAAGTTCAGGCCTTTTTAAATGCTTCAGGACATTTTCAAAATCATCAAAATCAGATTCTGGATAAGATTTTCCTTTTTTAGAAAGACATTCTTTTCCAAGCACTTTTTTTGCTTTCATACAGCTTTTAAAAATATGCTCAAGAATCATGTTGTCCATTTCGCAGCCTTCAGAAAAAGCACCAATCTGTCCAGCCTTTGTAACATAAGAATTTTCTGGCGAAACAGAAGGATTTATCACAAGATAAGATTTTCCGTCCGGAGCAAGAATATCACACGGTTGAAGATAATCAACAAAGAAAATACAAGCTTCGTGCATTAAATAGTAATATTTTTTCAAACATTCCCGGTCAAGAGTATATTCATAATGCTCCCAGATATGAGTTGCCATCCATGCTGCACCTAAAACCCAGTAAGTACCCGGCAGCCAGTTATCCTGAGGTGCTGCATCCCCCCAAAAATCTGTATTATGATGAATTACATAACCGCGGCAACCGTACATTCTTTTTGCAACATCACAACCGTTATTAAAGGCACGTTCAAGCAAATCAAAAAGCGGAATTTCACACTCACTCAAATTTGCCATATTTACCGGCCAATAATTCATTTCTGTATTAATATTGATTGTATATTTGCTGCCCCACGGAGGATCTATGTAACAATTCCACAATCCTTGTAACGTTGTAGGCAATTCGCCTGGAACACGACTACCTGCAATCAGCAGATAACGCGAAAAATTCATATAAAGATTTACAAGTTCCGTATTAGATTTTTCCGCAGATTTTAAAATTTCCGGCACAGTTTTAAGAATTTCCTTTTCAGCTCCAATCTGGACATTTAACCTGTCCCAATAAACGGAATATTCATTTAAATGCCATCCAAAAATATCCTCTGCCGCAACGCAAAGGTCATGACTTTCTATAAATTTCCTGATTCTATTAAGATTTTCTTTACAAACCGGCGTCCATGTATTTTTTTTGATTGCCTTTTCATAATTTTCTTTCGATAAAGGCTTTTTATTCCACTTCCAAGTTCTTATATCAATGTAAAAAAGAGCTTCGTCACAAGCTTCACCCGTAAGACAAAAACCAGTAATTTCAGATTTTCCACCTTTTACGCTGACACCCGCACCAACACTAAAAGGAATTCCGTGAGAATCTTCCAGAAAAATAAAACCATCCTCACAATAAGCCTTATCAACCCAAATTCCACGATCAAGATAACCGCGAAAGTTAATTTGTCCCGGTTTATCCGCTGTCACGTGAATAAAAATCATATCATCAACAGCACTAACCCAGGTTTTTCGAGTAAAATGAACGTCATTTTCGTCAGTATAAGTTACAGTAACACAAGCCTGAGATAAATCAAGTTCAGATTTATAAGTATCCAGACATTTTTGAACAATTTTGTGCTGCAAAGGAAACCCACACTCAATTCCATAATTTTGAGCAGAAAAAAAGTCTAGCCGAAATTCCCCCGCCGTCTGATAAACCCTCTCATTAAAACAAGTGCCACTCATCGCCTCAAAACCAAGCTCTTGAGCTTCCATAACCTTGCCCTGCTTTACAAGTTCACGAATTTTCGGAAGATATTTCTGAGTATCAGGATTTACACGCTCAATAGGTCCACCAGACCAGATGCCTTCTTCATTTAACTGCAAAATTTCATTACTCGGATGAGTTTTTACCATCGTTCCAAGCCGGCCATTTCCCAACGGCAAAAAACATTCCCAATTTTCAGGAACTTTATCAAAAGCCAATTTATCATTCATTTTGTCAGATTTCCTTATTTTATTTAGGTCAGATCTAAAAATTACAATCTTTAGAGATTTCCTTACCTGATTTTACATTATTTTCTTTCCGTCAGAAAAAGCTTTTCCAACAGAATCGCCTAGTGCAATATAATTAAAATTAATGCAATCATAAATAATAGGATCTACTTTCCTAATGTCAATCTTTCCGTCAGTCAAAACAGATTCATCCGCATTAACATTAACAATTTTTCCGACCATGTATTCAGAAGCTTCATCATAACTTACAAGCTCACATTCAAGACAAACTGGCAACTCATTAATCACAGGTGCATCAACTTTTGAACTTTTAAAAACAGAAAAACCTGCTTTTTGAATTTTATCAGAAACCTTATTTCCAGAAGCAATTCCAACATAATCGCAGGCAACAACATGCTTTGTGTCAGCAAAAGTCACCGTAAAAGCCTTACGATTAAGAATATTTTTTACAGTTTTATGCTCAGCACTAAGACAAATTCCAATTTCATTCGTATTATGAATACCACCCCATGCAGCATTCATCGCATCAGCATTTTCATTTTCATCATAAGAACCAATAATCAAAACCGGCATAGGAAACAAAACTGTCTGATTTCCAAAATCTTTTCGCATAAATTCACCTCTCAAAAACAAATTTATTCGCTTACGTACTAAAATTCAATATTAAAAACACACACTCAAATAACTTTTTTTTTTGATTTTTGGGCCAGTGCATCGTTCCAACTCGCCTTCCGCAGTTCGCTATTCGCTCAAAGTCCTCGGCACTCAAATAGCGTGCCTGCGGGCTTCGGCTTCGTCAGTTAAAACTGACTTTGCCGCTGCTGCAGCCTCGGGCCTGCTTTTCAGAAACAGAAAGAAAAATTTACAATCAAAAAACTTATTCTTACACCATAAAAAACAACAGCGAACTTTTAATTTACCTATCAGAAAAAAAACAACTCCATTGGAGTCCCAGTTCAAAAAATTGTAGAAATTCCAGCCTCAAAAACAGAAAAAATCTCTGTTTTTACAAATTTTCCGACTTTTTCTGCATATTATGTTGAAAATAACTCAAAAGTTGACGTTTCTATTTACTCTCTAATGGTTACCTCTAAAAATGCGATGTTTTAATTCGTTGTATTTTAACGAATTAAAACTCGCACGTATCGCTAAATAAAGCATTGAAAATGATTTTTTAGAGATGCCCTAATACTAGAAATAAATCAAAATAATTAAGGAAATCTCTAAAATTAAATACGAGGTAATTCTGAAAACTCAAACACTCAAGACAAAAAAAGCCTCCGGAAAACAGAAGGCTTTTGGGCAGTGAGAGGATCGAACTCCCGACATGTTTATAATCGGAAATCCGTTAAGAAAAATGCGACCAGCATTTTTTAGGATTCTCCTTAAAATCAACTCCGAACAGCTGTGCTGTGAGGTCTGCAGAATATCGGAAAAGAACACTTCAGACAAAAAAAAGCCTCCGGAAAACCGAAGGCTTTTGGGCAGTGAGAGGATCGAACTCCCGACATTCTGGGTGTAAACCAGACGCTCGTACCAGCTGAGCTAACTGCCCGAAAAAGCCAGCAGCTACCTACTTTCCCGCTAAAGAGCAGTATCATCGGCGTAAGAGAGCTTGACTTCCGTGTTCGGAATGGGAACG
>CAVJCY010000084.1:0-11773 GCA_963648145.1 bacterium
CTTTTTTTGGCGGTTTTCACCTGACCCGTAGTGGTTAATTTCGTCGGACTCTAACACTGAATTATAAATAGAACCATAATGATTATTATACTTTGTAAATTTAACTTCTACAGAACCTTTCTTGTCATCATCTGCCATTACATTCCAGTTAGCAGTGATGCTTGGCTTATATTCAATTGAACTTTCATAAACACTAATTGAAACTGAATCCCATACAGCATAGGTGTCACCCGTCAACTTGCTTGTCTTTACAACTTTATAAGCATAAATACCGTCAGCAAGGTCTGCTTCTTTGTAAACAGCAGTGTAGTTGTTCTTACCTTTAACTTCATCAAGATTCATCGTAAGAGCTGCAACTTCTTTCCAATTTTCTGTATCAAAGTTCCATGTTAATGAAGTTGTAGAATACAATTTTTCTGAACCTGTTGTTTTGTAAAGGGCATAAGTGTAATTGTCGATTGTATCGTTATCATCAATATAGTCCGTGATGTTGAGCATTACGTCATTAAGTACAGGTGTGTAGTCAGACTTTGTACCCAAATCAAGAGTATTGTCATAAGAGTTTACAGAAATACCAACACTAGTACCGAAGTTTACAGCAGAAATACTTACAGCATCAGAAATTTTATATGCAGTTTCTTCATTAACATCTTTTACTTCAACAAGCATGTAAACGTTTGTATTGTAAGTATGATCCTTTGTATATACGGTGTAATTCTTAGATGTCCAGAGGTTAGAAGAAGTATAATAGGTACTTGTATTATCAGTTGTTTCTGTTACCTTTTCTGCAAGGTTTGTAGTCTTGTCAAAGTCAGCAACAACTGGAGTGTAAGCCGTAGTACTACCCCATGTAAGATTTGTATTAGGAATCTCTTTTTCGAGGATGTAAACGCCGGTAATTTCTACACCTGCATAACTGCCAAATGTCCATGTAATATCATTCTTGAGGCCGTCTGCATCTTCTACAGAAGCTGTACCAGCGAGGAAACTTACGTTTCTTGCCCAGTGTCCATGAGCAGCAACAGTAGCTTCAGAAGTTTCTTTAGATACAGAACCATTTGTTACAACAATTTTGTAAGTGTAATCCTTTGAACTGTCAGTAATTGCATCATCAATGAAGTAATTGCTGTCATATGCTGAATCAGCTGCAGTAACAGTTGCATCCAAAAGTTTAAAGTCACCAGAACCATCTGCACGGTAAACTTTGTAACAAGAAATATCTACATCAGAACCATAAGACATTGTGAACTTATTCCATACAACTCTGATAGTCTTTCCATCGTCAATGTAAGCAGCACTTACAATTGTACCGCCACTGCCGTTAAGTTCTTTGTAAGCAGCAACAGTAGCTGTATCACATTCTGCAATTCTTGTTCCGTCTGTAACAGCAACTGTATAAGTGTAATCCTTTGAACTGTCAGCAACAGTGTCTTCTACATAAAGTTTGCCAGATGATGCAGTAAGTTCTGCAACAGTTCCGCTAACATCTTCGTAAAGTGCTGTTCCTTTTACAGAACGGTAAACTTTGTAGTAAGAAAGTGGAGCGTATGAACCATCAGACAATGTGAATTTGTTGAAGATAACTCTTACATTCTGTCCTGCGTCTTTGTAATAAGCAGATTCGATTGCAGCACCAGAACCAGACAATTTTTCGATTGTAACACTTTGTGTTGAAATCACTTCGTCAGAAGTGCCGTAATAGTTATTTTTTGCGCTGGCAACGATTACAATTTTATATACACCGGGTGCTGCTACAGTTTTACTGCCATAATAAGTTGTGTTTGTTTCTGCAGCATTTTCTAAATCAGAAGCACTTTCAATCCAATTTTTAGTTCCCAGTTTTTCCAGCTGATTATCAATAGATGTGTAAATATCATAATCAAGGTAAGCTTTTTCTGGGAATTGAATGCTCAATTTATTGCCATTATCTTTTGAAACTTTGATGTTATCGGCAGTAATAACATATTCAGCCAATTCTTTTAAGGTATCTTGATTTTCTTCCAGTTTACCATTTTCGTATTTATAAAGATCCAGAGATTTTACACTGTAATCTGGAACAATAGCAGTTGCATAGGCAGGACTACTTTTACTGTTCTGAACATAAACTGCACGGCTTGTAGAAGGTGAAGAATTACTCTTTGTTTCTACAATGTACTTGTACTCAACGCCGTCACGGATGTCATCATCAACATAAGTCAAAACATCTTCAGCATTTTTTGTGGTAACTTTTTCTGACACATTGTTTGTGTACTTAAAAAGAACATAACCATCTGCACCTGCAACTGGTTCCCAAGAAACAACATTCACACCCGGATAAGCCTTCGCTGTAACTGATGTGGAATCAATTGTTACTAAAGTGTCTGTTGCGGAACTAAGTGGCTGATTACATGACACTAAAACAAGACCTGCAGCGGCAAACATTGCAACTACAGCACTTTTCAAAAGTTTTTTCATAAAAACTCCTCTGCCCCTTTGCGGGGTAATTATTTTTCGCAGTACGCTACTGCTATAAATAAGAAAAGTCGATGCTACCTAATGAGTTCGGCACATAACGTAATTCCGTTTCAGACACAAATTAAAGTTCACATTATGGAATTCTGCATGAGAGAAACTGCAGCTTCGCACGACCTTTCTTTTTATTCTAGGGAACCTCTAAAAATTGCAATTTTTAGAGGTAACTCTGAAAACGCGATGTTTTTATTCGTGCTGTATCAACGAGTTAAAACTCGCACATATCACAAAATAAAGCATTGTAAATGATTTTTTAGAGATGCCTTCTATGAAAATGCCTTCTAATAATTTGCATCAAAAGAAAGTGCAATCAGTAATTTAAAATCTGTTTGAGTCAAATCTGAGCCATAATACCATACGGCCGCATTATCAAGCTGAACAAAAGGAAAAAGTCCCGCAATTTTATAATTTAGGGCAACTTGACCTTTTTTTTCTGTAAGATTGTAATTCCAGGCAAGTCCAACTTTATGATTTTTGTTCGGTCCGAATTTTGAGCCGGCTTCGAATGCAAGTCTGTTAGTATATTGTTCGGTCGGGGCATATATAAAAGCTCCTTCTGTAATTTCTGCAGCCTGATTAACGCCCTGATATTCAAGATTTATGCCGAATTCAAAATTAGATTTGCTCCACAAACGATAAAAACCGCCCGTCCAAACTAAGAAATCATAACCTTCCGACGCTTTATTCAGCAGAGAAAAATCCTTTATACTGGCAATTCCCTGAGCATAAATATCAAAACCGAAAATTGTTTTTTTGGCTTCAAGACCAAACAGCGGGTGTTTTTTAACCGAACCTTCCTCGTTATTGCCGTAAAATCTTGTAAAAAAGTTTATATTCGTGTGCCAAAATACAACATCAGAAGAAAAAGCATAACTCATATGATCTTTAAATTTTTTAGAAGTAATCTTTGACGTATAGTCATACATTCCAATAAAATTTAAGTTACCGTAAGTCCACGGAATTTTTATCTGAACAGAAGCGTGATTACTTGAATCCGTCAGAATATTTGTATAAATCGGACCGTTTCGTTTTGCATAACCGCCAGTTCCATAATAATCAGATTTGTTGAAAATTCTTGTATTTCCCCAGCTTTCTGATTTTTTACCGGCACTAATGTAAATGCGGTCAAAAAGAAAATAATCAAGGTAAATTGTTTTTAAATCAAAAGAAAATGAATTTGAAGCATAAGGCGTTTTAAATGCCGTGTAAAAACTTCCGTGAATTTTAAAGAGTTCCGACGGAGTGGCATCAAAATAAAGATAATTTTCAAAATCAAGATAACCTTCAGATTCAAAAGTATCTTCTTCAGTAGTTGTCGTGGTCGTTGTAGTTGTGGAAGTCGAGACCGCATTAGGATTGTAAGTTTCGTTTTTTGCACCGTAACCAACGTCCGCCGTAAGATGCCCCGAAAGTTTTATAACTTTTGAGACAGCATCCGTGACTTTTTTTACAGTAGTTTCCTTTTTTGGAGATTCCGCAACTTTTGGCTTTTCACCGTTATCAAGATTTATATCCTGCGAATCTTCAAAAAGATAGTCAAAATCTTCATAAACGAGTTCCTGAGCATCATTTTCCGCGGAATCCAGAGTTTCTTCAGAAGATTCTGAAATTTCAACATCAGTTGCATCATCAAAAAAAGAGTCAAGCTCATCAGAATTTTCTGAATCTTCAGCAACTTGTGCAAAAGCACAAACCGACATTATTAAAAAAAACGAACTAAAAATAAACTTTTTTACTTTTTTCATTATCTTTGACTCATCATCTCCAAATATGGCTTTGTATAAACGCTGTCTTTTAATTTTTCAAAAACAACATTAGAAATTGTAACCTGAGTTTTTTCATACTGCATTTTGTTACCAATTTTCTTACCTTTCAAATTATCCTGAATCATCATACTAACCGGAACTGAATATTTTTTTGCCCCGACCGTAAGCGACTGATAAGACGGAATAATTGTCGTGCGCAATTTCTGTCCGCTGGCACTGTAATCTTCCTTTTTGCGCACAAGCCCGTCATCTTTAGAAACCCAGAGTTTTAAAACCGGATAATCAACATTTTTTGCCTTTTCTTTTGCCTTAAGAGAAAAAAGCACGCAATTAAATTTCCCAAGTTTTACTTCTTCGGCCGTTTGAATATCATAGGAAGAGGCATAATGCTGCGGTGCAAAGTCCGAATTATTTGCATTTGTGTCCTGAAATTTATCTTTTGCACTTGTAAAAGTGAAACGACCATCTTCCGGGTCATAAAACCAGATATTTCCGTCAAACTGTAAATATCCTTTTCCTTTTTCTGAAGCAGGACCGGTTATAAGAATTGTCCACTTACCGTTAGAATCGCGACGGTACATAATTGCTTCATTAACAGTTTTTCCTTCGCCGGGCTTATCCTGAACTACAGAATAATCAGCACGAAAATCAGTTCCAGCAAAACTTGTATTCTGTTCAGCCTGAACTAAAAGCTGCTGATAATTTTCTGCAAAACAGAATACTGACATTGCAAGCAATGCAACACTAAAAATCAATTTTTTCATAAAATCTCCAAACTTATTCAGTTACCGCAAGTGCTTCGCAAGGTGAACACTTTACAGTCTTACCTAAAGCAAACACCACTGCAATTTCTGTAGTTACACAAATAATAAAAGCTATCAAAAGAAAATATAGTACATTTATTTTAGGAATAAGACTTCCCGCAGAAAGAAAAATATCAAAAGCCGGAATAAAAGAAAAGGTAAATAAACTTATGATTTTTGCAAAAATGAGGCAGAGGAAAAATCCCGCTACGCAACCGGCAATTAAGAGTACAAAAATTTCAAAACAGAGCATATCTTCAAGGTCTTTTTGCTTCATTCCTATTGCCTTATAAATTCCAATTTCGTTTATGCGCTTCATTACAATTACGCGAAACGTTGAACTCACGCCGGCAACAATTATTAAAGTCAAAATTGCAATTATGAGTGCTGAAACAATCCACATTGCCTTGATGATGACAGAAAGATCCTGCAAATTTGCGTTCAATCTGATTAATCCGAACAAAAAATCTGATTTATCTTTTTTCAGGGCATTTAAAAAATCATCTTTTTCGTTAACCATTTTATACATTCTGAATTTTGCAGATAATTTTGTGTAAATTTCATTTTCTTCGGATGATGAAATCCTAGTATTTTCAGGCAGGATGATACTTATTCGGTTTGTAGATTTACTTCCAACATTCATAACTTTTTGAAGCTGAGCAAGATCCATATATGCCGTGGCAAGTCCAAAAATACTTGAATCAACAAAAATGCCTTTTACAACCAAAGTTACAGTATTAATCTGATTTTTATAATCCCGGAGCATAAAAGTAATTTCATCTCCGCAATGAACAAACAGTTTTTGAGCAGTTTTTTCCGAAATTAAAACTCCGTTTGAACTAGCAATTTCGTCAAGGTCGCTTTCCTTAAAGTTCAACTGCCTAAAAAGTTCATTTTCTTTGGAAAAATCAATTCCTTTTACAAAACGCAACGACGAAGATTCCCCTTCAAAATAAAAAACAGGGCTGCGCTCAACAGAAATTTCGTAACGACTTGCAACTATTGTCCCCTGCGGAAAAACATCTTCCAAAACCGGAATAATTTCTTCACTTTTATTATGATTTTGACTTGATTTTCCTCCAAGAAACATATAATCACCGCCGTAATAAATGCGAGCCTTGTTCTGCATGGAAAAAAGCATTCCTTTAATCAAAAAAAGGCACAAAAGTGAGATTGCAACACCAAACATTGTTACAAGAAAAATTGAAACGTACTGCTTTTTTCTATATATGATTGAACGTAAACTGATTTTTATCTGATCTGTCATTATTTTGCCCCCTGCATTGCCTGAACAGGATTTATTTTAAGCGCATTTTTTACCGGATAAATCCAGCCTAAAATTCCAATAATCAAAGAACAGAGCATTAATTTTAATGAACTTGCAAATGTCACGTGAACTTTTAAAGCTTCAGAGCCAAAAAGCTGAATTAAAAAACTGTTTCCAAAATGAATATTTGCTTTTGTAATCAAGGCAGAAACTATAATTCCTAAAAATATTCCAAGAATTCCACCTGCAATTGCCATAACTACGGTTTCGCTCATACATTCAAGAGAAATAAACCAGCGTTTAGCACCGATTGCCCGCATCGTTCCTATTTCTACTGTTCTGTCAAGAATATTTACGACTAAAGTATTATTTATGATGATAAACCCAGCAATCAAAATAACCACAATTCCGATATTTAAAATTATTCTAATCCAGTAAAGATAAAGTGCGGTACTTCCGGCAGCATTTCGCCACGAAACGGCTTCTACGGGCCAGTTATTTTTTTTGAAAGTCTGATTTAGATTTTTTATAACCCGCGAAACATTTTTGTCTGCCTGACAAATTATAAAATTCCACGAAGTTAAATCATTTTTTTCAATTTTTGAATTCTCAATATTTTTCGTATTTTCTGATTCATTAACAAAGGATATTTCTTCATCAAATGACGCAACCATATCTTCTGCATCTTCAAAAAATGAATCAAGATTATCAGTTTCTTCAAGAAGATTTTGTTTTTCACCGTCAATAAAAAAAATTTCAGAATTTTCTGAAGTAATATTCATCAAAGAACGGAAAATTTGCGGAGAAACAAGTGCGAATTTTTCAAAAATTGAATCCGGAGATTTATAAGTGTAAATTGCACAAACTGTTGCCTCACGAATTCTCGCACTAATTCCATCAACAACAGTAAACTGAATTTTATCCCCGAGTTTTACCCCAAGTGAAGCAGCAGTTTTTTCGTAAAGCATAACGGATTTTTCGTCATCATCAAAAATCTTGCCTTCCTTTATCTGCAGGGAAGTCATCATTGAACAGTAATCTTCTGCACAAACTCCAAAAAGATAGAGAGTTTTACGCTTTTTTCCGAATTCCGCAACGGCATATCCGGAAAGCTGGCTCGTAAAAGACTGAATTCCGTCTTCAGCTCTTAAAAACTCAGAAATATCTTTGTATGGAACTAAAATTTCGTTTTTTGCAAGTTCACCGGTCACCGGAGATTCATCGCCAAAAAGACTGGTCTGCTGAATTCCGCTTTTTGGCCGGATAATCATGTCGCCTGTAAAACTAGAAACAAAATTCTGTTCAACGCCCTGTTCAGTGCTATCAAAAATTGCATTTGCCACACAAAAAAGCATAATTGCAAAAGCTATAAAAAGAATAATCACGAAAGAACTTTTACGGGAAGTAATATTTCTAAAGGCAAGTTTAAAAATCATAGTGTAATTTTACTGTTTTTTTTTATTTAAATATAGAGTTATGTGTAATGTTTCTGACTTGAGAAAAAACTCTACTCCGCAAACGTTGTTTTTTTACTGGACTGATACAATAAAAGTGCAGAGCCTAAATTGCCGAAAATAAAGGAGAAATGGCAATGAAAAGGTACGATCAGAATTTTAAGGAAGAGGCATTAAAGCTCTCGGACGAGATTGGAGTCAAGAAAGCATGTGAACAGCTTAACTTGAATTATGGAACACTTTCGGGCTGGAGAAAACTTCGGGTAAAAGAAAGTAAAAAGCCTAAGAAGACTGAAACTGAAATCCAGAAGGAACTCGATAGCATCAGAAAGGAAAACGAAGAATTGAAAAAAGCAAATGAAATCTTAAAGGATGCACTCGGTTTTTTCGTTCAAGACCGGAAGAAGTAGAAAAGGACAAAATGTTTGTCTACATTCAGCAGTGTGCCGAAAAAGAAAAATTTTCGGTGCGGAGAATGTGCTCGACACTTCCGGTCAGTGAAAGCGGCTTTTATAAATGGAAAAGAAACAGGAGACGGCCGAAAGCCTGGCAAAAACTTCTTTCAGAAATTCATAAAATTCTTGATGAAGATGAGGAAAACAAAAATTATGGTGTTGAGCGGATGATGATTGCACTTGAACAAAGGGGCATCAGACGTTCATTTTCAACAGTAAAACGTGCAATGGCACGCGGAAATCTTCTGCATGAGGACAGAAGAAGCCCGGACGGACTTACAAAGGCAGATAAAAATGCTATGAAACCTCAAAATATAATCAAGCAGGATTTTACGGCGACTGCTCTCTTAAGAAAACTGCTGACAGACATAACTCAGATTCCATGTAAAAATGGAAAACTTTATGTATCACCACTTTTGGACTGTTTTAACGGTGAAATAATTTCACTGGTGATGGACACAAACATGAAAAAGGAACTTTGCATAAAAAACATAACGGAGGCTTATAAAAAATTTGATATAAAAAGAGGAGTAATAATCCACAGTGATTCGGGCAGTCAGTATACGAGCGAAAAATACAAGAAAACGCCAGGTCAGCTGCATGCCGTTCAAAGCATGAGTGGAATCGGAAAATGCTGGGACAACTCAAGAATGGAAAGCTGGTTTGCAACTCTGAAAAAGGAAAAAATCTATCAGATTGACACAACGAAGCTTACAGTAGAAGAAGTCAAGACAATTGTCTGGCGGTTTACCTTTGCATACTACAACACAAAACGAGTCACAACAGTAAATCCAGGCGGACTTCCACCAGTTGCATACAGGGAAAAGATGGCAGTCATAAAAACTGTCGCTTAAATAAATTTAGGGTGTTTAGGCACTGAACTAATATTGACTATTCCAATAATCACTCTGCATTGCTCTGTAACGCCAGATTCCTTGAGAACCGAAATTTTCCGTGATAGTTGTTTTCGTGTTTTCCGCTTGAATCGCGTTTATTGATAAGCCAAAGGCTGTCTACATTTAAATCTGAGTTTTTCCAGTCTGTTTCGTCGTTTATCATCACTCCATTTTATGATTTTTTTTACATTTTTCTATGTATGCGAAAGATAATCTTCTAATTGTAAACTTACTTGAAATAAAAATGGTTTACATTGTATTATGAGTACATGAAAAAAACTGCACTATCTGTAACTTTACGAATAACTTTTGTAGCTCTTTTTGCGGCCTTGATTTGTGCCGGATGTTTTATTTCAATTCCATTGCCTGGCGGTGTTCCAATTACGTTGCAGAATATGTTTTCGTTTCTTGCCGGAACTATTTCAGGTTCTTTTTGGGGTGCGCTTTCCGTTGCAATCTTTATATTGCTTGGAATGCTTGGAATTCCTGTTTTTTCTGGAATGAAAAGTGGATTTGCGCATATTTTGGGGGCAACCGGCGGTTTTTTGTGGGGGTATCTTCTTGGATCGCTTTTGGCCGGTTTGATTTTGGGTCTTCCAAAAATAGAAGAAAAAAAACTTTCCGTTTTGAATATATTAAAGATTACCTTTTCCTATTTTATTGCCCTGGTTTGTAATTATGCTCCAGGAATTATCTGGTTTATTGTTTCAAAAGGCGGACTTTCTGATTCTATGACGCTGCATCAGGTTTTGCTTTGGACTTTGATTCCTTTTATTCCCGGCGACATCATAAAATGGATTGTGGCAATTCCTGTCACGGCATTGCTTCGGCCACTTGCCGCAAGATATTTTTATGTTTCTGATTCTGATGATGAAAAAAAGGCACTTGAAGAATTAAAAAAATCATAAAATTATGGAAAATGCAGTAAAACTTGAAAATGTTTACAAATTATTTCCTGTTGAAGGTCAAAAAGGAAAATTTAATGCCGTTTTGCAGGATATTTCCCTTGAAATAAAAAAAGGAAGTCTTGTTGTAATTGGTGGTGCCAATGGAAGTGGAAAAACTGTCCTAATGAATATAATTTCAGGGCTTGAAAATGCTACTGACGGTAAAATTTTTATAGAATCAAAGCCTGGACTTGTTTTTCAGGATGCTTTTGTGCAGATTTTAGGCGACAGTCCTGCAGAAGATGTTGCCGTTGGACTTAAAAATTTAAAAGTAAACAAAAAAGAAATTCCCGAAATTGTAAAAAAATCGCTTGAGGCTGTTGATTTGGAAGAAAAGGCGGATTTTCCGGCAGATTTTTTATCTGGTGGAGAAAAACGGAGGCTTGCGGTTGCTTCAATTCTTGCAATGAACCGTGAAATTATTATTTTTGATGAACCTTACGCAAATCTTGATTACAACGGAGTTTTAAACGTAAATGCTTTGATTCAAAAACTCCATTCCGAAAAAAAAACTGTGATAATTTTGACTCATGAATTGGAAAAATGTCTTGGAATGGCGGAGCAGTTTGTAATTCTTTACAAAGGCAAAAAAGTTTTTGACGGCCACCCGGAAGATTCAATTAAATTGAAATTGGAAAACTGGGGAATCAGAAATCCGCTGAATATTTATAATTCTGTAAAAGATTTAATCTGGATTTAGAATATGAATATAAGAACTGCGTTTTTTCATTACCGTCAGGGAAATACAATTTTGCACAAAATGCCGCCTGCTCCAAAAATAGTTTTAATGCTGATTTTATCTTTGATGTCTTTTTATGTTCCGGTGGTTGCAGGCGGAATTATTTACTGTATTTTGATTTTGTTGGCGTTTTTTTACTTTAAACTGAGTGTTATAGATTTTTTTTCTGATAATAGGCCAGCAATTTTTTATGCACTGATGCTTTTTATTTTTGATTTTATTTCTAATATTGCAGGAATTTGTAAAAATGGTTTTGAAAATCCTGAATTTTCGTTAAAAATTATGCAGATTTTGAAACCTGATTCACTTTTTTGGAAAATGTCTGTTCAAGTTTTTTTATCTTTGCAGATAACTTCTTTATTTTTTAGGGCAACGACGGTTATACAATTGACTGAAGGATTTTCCGCTATTGAGCATTTTTTTACGCGTAAAGATAAAACTGTAGTGGCAGACGTGATTTCTTTGACATTAACTTTTATTCCGCGGTTAATGAGTTTATGGCAGGAACTTTGTTTTTCGTGGAAAAATCGTGCCGGAAAAGATAATCCACGGAAATTAAAAATTCTCTGTCCGTTTTTAATAAAGCGGGGAATGCACTGTGCCTGGCAAAAGTCCATGGCAAAATTAAACCGGAGCCGCTAAGTTTTCATTGTACTTTTGCGGTAGGAATTGCAGGGGGCGCGAAGGCAATTTCAATTGCCGAAGCGAAAGCCCGGAAACGCACCATTTGTGCGTTGAGGACTTTGAAGCGAACAGCGGAACCCCGGAAAGTCCGACGGCGCTTGCGCCGGACCGCCCGTAAAATCACTTTTATAAAAATTCAAAAAATATTAGGGCATCTCTAAAAAATCATTTACAATGCTTTGTTTATAGATGCATGCGAGTTTTAATCCGTTGATATAGCACGAATTAAAACATCGCGTTTTCAGAGTTAC
>CAVJCY010000085.1:0-2956 GCA_963648145.1 bacterium
CCCACGACCCCGAGATTACAAATCACGTGCTCTACCAGCTGAGCTAAGGCAGCATACTTTTCGTAGTTATCAGCGACTTAGTCATCGCTGAATGTTTCTATAATATACAGACTATTGATTTTTTGGTCAATAGCAGAAGTGTCATTTTGTTGATTTTTTTTCAAAATTTTTAAAAAATGGCAGGTAATATTTTTTTATCACATTTTTCCAGTTAAATTCTTTTTTTACATAAATTGCAGAAGTTTGAATCATTTGTTTTATTTTTTCACTTTGAGTACAAAAAATATCCGTTATTTCAAGAATTTTTTGAGAAAGTTTTTCAGCTGTATTTTCTTCATATAAAAATCCGGTTTTTCCGTCAATAATTTTTGTTAAACCGCCGGTTTTATGGGCAATAGGAATGGTTGCAAATGTTTGTGCAATAAAATCTTCAAGACCACAAGGTTCAAAAAAAGACGGAAGCACAATAAAATCAGAAATTGCCGTGCAAAGCCTGACAGTAAGTTTTTCGTAACCGTTTAAGAATATAATTTTTCCAGGGTAAGAATTACTTAGTGAAATAAGTTTTTCTTCAAGAGATTGTTCGCCCTGTCCCGCAATAACAAATCTAAGAGCAGAATTTTTATTTAAAATCTGAGGAATAGAATCTGTGAGAACTGTAATGCCTTTTTGACTTGTAATGCGCCCGTGATAGCACAAAAATATTTCATTTCCGGTTGTTGTTTCTATAAAGCCGTATTTTTTTATTCCTTCGATTTTTTTAGAATTTCTTGATGCTGTGTATTTTAGAAAATATGAGCGACATTTGTACTTACCGCCAAGATTCAAATTTACCGGAGAAAATGCAAATGGCAGTAACGATTCTTTTTTTCTAGATGGATTATATCTTGAAAAATCAAACCCGTTTGTAATTCCTGTAATTTTAATTTTTTTTAAATAAAAAAGAGGAGCAAGCCCATCAGTGCTGTTTACGTTTATAGGATTTGAAATTTCTTCTGCATATTTCTCAGAAACCGTCGTAAGTCTTGCATTGCAATTTGCCGCAATCAAAAAAGGTTCTACCCGATTTCCATTTTGCGAATTTTTTAAAATTTCTGACGGAAGATTTGTATAAAATTCTGCTTCATCAAAAGATGAAAATTCATGATGATATGCTGGACCTGCATTATGAATTGTAACGACACAATTTGTTTTTGAAAAAAAATCATATTGTTTTATAAATGCCGGAATTAGTGCAGTTGAAGCGTCCTGACAGTGAATAATATCCGGTTTTTCTGATAAATCTGCAAAGTTACAGTACGCAGCAACAGATTTTTGAAAAAGCGAGTCCATATAAAGACTGTCTGTGTGACCGTTGCCTTTTATATGCCGTGGATTTTGTTTCTGCTCTTTTTCTGTGTAAGTATAAATTGCTTCCTTTTCCTGAAAAATCTTATGCTTTACAAAAATTACTTCAAAATTGCCGGAAATGCACAGACCTTTTGAATAAATTACGGTTTCATTTTTTCCACAAAAGGAAATGTCATTTTTTCCGATTTCAGTAAGATTTTTTATGTCATTCCAGGAATTGCAGCCGAAAACTGGAATAAAAAGAATTACGTTATGATTCATTGCCGAAAATTCCTTACACAACGAGTAAGTGACATTTTTTACGCCACCGGCTTCTGCAATGCCGGCACATTCCATACTTGCAATCCACAGAGTCATAAAAAACCTCAGAAATTATTTATTACAATAATCCGGACGCAGTTTTTCAGCTCCGTTTAAATAGACATTTGTCTTTTTTAAATCAGAATCCATGTAGGCAGTAATCATAACTCTGAGCATAAAAGGAAGTCCACCTTCAATTTCTGCTTCCTGACTACAAAAAAGAGCGGCTTGTGTAACATCAATATTTGGATTTCCTTTACGAAGCGCAGTTGCCGGATTTAAAACGGTCAAATCTTTTGTAACAGTAAAATGAATCGAAATTAAATCGTCTGCTTCAAGTTTATTTTCTTCTGTAATTTTATTAAAAAGAGTACAGACATTTTTAGAGATTTCTTCTTTTGTGTTTGCGGTACAGCACGCTCCCCTAATTGCTTTTACAACTTTGTTCATAAAGCTTCTCCTGTTAATTTTTCAAAATTGTTATTATTGTTTGCTTCAAAATCAGGAAGCGTAAAGTCTGTTAATGAAAATGATGAAAGAATAAGTTCAGGATATTCATCAGAAAAATTAACGCTGCGCAAAATATCTTCACGCCTTGCGTAATTTATCTGAAAAGACTGATTTTGAGATTTTCTGTTCAAATAATAATTTGCAGTCATTTGTGCTAGTGCACCGGCCGCATTTTCAAGATATTTTCCAAAATCTTTTTCATCAGAAATTTTATTTTGTTTTAAAAGTGAAATTATACTTTCAGGCGAGGCTGTAAGCGAAATTTCAAAAGTAAACGAATATGGATTGTCTTTTGAAAATTCCCCAGAGATTTTTTTTGTTACATTTAAAGGTTTTATACTGAATTTCTTTAAAACTGCATTTGTTGGAAGAAGAAACTGCCAATTCCAACATAATTTTCCGCTGATTACAGGTTCTGAAGAAATTCCACTGGTTTTTGAAATTACAACGCCCGTTTCCTCAGTTTTGATTTTTAGTGAACTTAAACCAACAATAAAAATAACGCCTGAAAAAACAGCAAGAATCAGAACTGCAAGACCAAACTTCTTCATTTAATTAAAACCGTTTTAGTATTATAATGTCTTAACTTCAAAAAAAAAAGAATATTAATTCTCAAATGATGAAAAATTAGTCATTTGACATTGCTGAAATATGAAAAAAATACTGTTTCCGAAAGAAAAAGAAGATAAGACAGAATCTCTTATTTATAAGATTGTAAAGTTGATTACAGTTTGTCTGTCGATTTTTAATATTCTGCTTTTTGCTTTTTATATAGTCGGAAATTATCAGAATTTTC
>CAVJCY010000085.1:2966-11487 GCA_963648145.1 bacterium
ACACTACTCTATTCTTCAATTTTGAATTTTTTGCTTTCAATTCCCGTAATAATTGAAAATATTTTTATGATTATCACAAAGCAAAATATAAAAAAAGGGATAATTTCTTTGCTTTTGATGGTTTTAAATATGATTTTTAATCTTGCCTGCATTGTGATTTCTGCCGTGATAAGTTTTCTTGCAAGTGGATTTAATTGATTTTTTAAATTTTAGGTGAATTTATGAATAAAATTGGAAATAAAATACAAATTCATGCAATTTTAAAAGAATTTTTCAAAGTTTTTAATAATGCCGGATTCAAAGCATATCTTGTTGGCGGAGCCGTCCGCGATATTTTTTTGAACAAAGAAGCACATGACTGGGACGTAGCCACAAACGCAACTCCGCAGGATGTGATGAAACTTTTTAAATTTGTTGTTCCAACCGGTTTTGAACATGGAACCGTGACAGTTCATTTTATGCAAAAAGAAATTGAAGTTACAACTTTTAGGACTGAAAGCGGATATTCTGATGGTCGGCATCCTGATAAGGTGAATTACGCGACAACAATTGAAGAAGATTTGTCTCGCCGTGACTTTACAATGAATGCGATTGCAGTTGATTTAAGTGACGGAAAAATTGTTGATCCTTATGACGGAAAAGGAGATATTAAACGTAAAATAATTAAAACAGTTGGAAAAGCAGAAGAACGTTTTATGGAAGACGGACTTAGACCAATCCGGGCAATACGTTTTGCAAGTCAGTTGAATTTCAAAATTGAAGAAAAAACTGTGCGCGCACTGGAAAGTCTTGAAATTTTCAAAAAAATCACTTCCATTTCTGTAGAAAGATTCCGTGACGAGCTTATGAAGTTGTTAAAAACTCAAAAACCTTCTGACGGCTTAAAACTTATGGAAAAATATTCAATTCTTGATTTTTTTATGCCTCAAATGTCAAATTGCCGAAATTGTATTCAAACTGATGATCGCGGTTATCATATTTTCGATGTCATGGATCATTGTTTTTATGCTTGTGACGGTGCGCCCGTTGAAAAACCTATCGTAAGACTTGCGGCTCTTTTTCATGATTGCGGAAAACCTGAAAGTAAAACTGAAAAATGTGAGAACGGACTTAAAATCTACAATTTTTTTGGACATGAAAATATTTCTGCAAAAAAGGCAAAGGCAATTATGATTAAACTAAAATTTTCAAATAACGAAATTGAACAGGTTTGTCATCTGATTGAAAATCATATGTTTAATTATAAATCAGAGTGGAAAAATTCTGCAATTCGGCGTTTTATTGTAAAAGTGGGAAAAGAAAATATCGAAAATCTTTTTGATTTAAGACTTGCGGATATGTACGGAAAATATAATGAAAATGTACGCATCCATGACTCTGCTGACTGTACCCTTCTAATTGAATTTTCTGACCGCATAAAAAAAGTTGAAGCTGAAAAGTCTGCCTTAAGTTTAAAAGATCTTGCAGTAAATGGTAAGGATTTGATTAAATGTGGAATTCCTAGCGGTAAACAAATCGGAATTATTTTAAATGAACTTTTTAATACGGTTCTTGAAGATCCTCAGATGAACGAAAAAGAAAAATTGCTGAAAATTGCGCTAAATCTAAAAGAAAAATTCTGCATGGCTTAAAAAAAGACTGTCTGACAAGGTGCGTCAAAAATTTATTTCAGCATCTATTTGTGTATAGATTTCTGAAACACTTTCGGAATGACACTATGAAACAACTTAGCAGACAGTCATATTTGGGCATCTCTAAAAAATCATTTACAATGCTTTATTTAGAGATATATGCGAGTTTTAATTCTTTGATATAGCACGAATTAAAACTCGCATTTTCAGAGTTACCTATAAAAATTGCAATTTTTATAGGTTCCCATTTTATTCTAAATCTTCATATTCATAACATCGCGAACTTCTTCTAGTGTTTTTATACCAATTTCGCGGGCTTTTTTAGTGCCTGTGAGCAAAACCTGTCTGATATATTCAGGATCTTTTTCAAGACGCTTTCGTTCTTCGCGCAATGGGCGGAGTTTTTCGTTCAAGGCTTCTGTGAGCGTGTTTTTAAGCATTCCGCCACCGCCTTCACCGATTCTTGTAGCAATTGACTGAGGGGCTTCGCCAGTACAAAGGGAAATCAAGATTAAAAGATTTGCAACTTCCGGACGATTTACAGGATCGTAAGTGATGTTTCGTTCACCGTCAGTTTTTGCTTTTTTAATGAGTTTTGCAGTTTCATCTTCTGTTGCAGAAAGCATAATTGCATTTCCGCGCGATTTTGACATTTTTTGAGTTCCGTCAAGCCCCATAATACTTGGAGTTTTTGAAAGAAGAACTTCCGGAAGTGGAAAAACTGGTTCTTTTTTCATATCTAGACAGAATTTTTTATTAAATCGATTTGCAATTGTTCTTGCCATTTCTATATGAGGAAGCTGATCTTTACCGGCTGGAACGACGTTTCCTTTACAAAAAAGAATATCAACTGCCTGATGAACAGGATAAGTGTACATTCCAGCATTTACGTTTGTTAAACCTGCTGACTGAATTTCCTCTTTTACGGTAGGATTTCGACTTAATTCTGCGTTAGAAACAAGTGTTAAAAATGGAATCATAAGCTGATTTGCTTCTGGAACATAAGAATGAGGATAAATAATTACATCCTGTTTTTCCGGATTAATTCCAGCTGCAAGATAATCTATTACAAGTTGTTTTGTATTCTGACTAATTTTATCAAAGGCATCGTGGTCAGTTAAAACCTGATAGTCCGCAATTAAAATCATTGTTGGAACTCCAAGATTTGCCAGGCGCACGCGGTTCTGCAAACTTCCAAAATAGTGACCAATATGCAAAAGACCTGTTGGACGGTCACCGGTTAAAACTCTATATTTTTTAGGATTTACCAAAAGGTCTGCTTCAATTTTTTTACTGCGTTCAACAGCTGCCTCGTAACTTTTATTGATATCTGTGTACTGAATTTCGTCGCTCATATTTTCCCTCGATTTTTCTTAGCATATCATAAAATGTGTTTTATAAAAAGACGGGGTATTTTTTGTGACGAGATATTTTTTGTGTGACATATCTTACATGACCCCCATGCTTCTTAAGTTAACTGTACTGCCGGTGCCTTTGAGAAAAACACCGTGACAAAATTAATCATTTTATAAAGAAGTTCAATTATCCATTTTGAAAGCGGACAAAGTGGGGGAAAAATCAAAGTCAAAAAAATAAGTACAAGACCTGCATAAATAAAAACCGTAATTAATGGGGAGACAAAAGTCGTAGCAACAATTCCGATTGGACAAAAAGAGCCGAATAATTTTAAACTGATTGGTGCCGTAAAAATCTGGGCGGCAGTAGAAGAACCTAAGGACGAAGCAATTACAAATGGACAAAAACGGTTATACAATCTGAAAAAATATTTATTGGCAAGTAAAATTCCAGCCAAGGCACCGTAAGACAAAAGAAATCCGGCGTTTGTTAAATCAGATGGCGAAATTACGCATTGAAGTAAAAAAGAAAAACACAAGACTAAAAGCATATCTGGCTGTTCAACAGAAAACATCGAGGCAAAAATAATCAGCATACTGGAAATTAATGCCCTTAAAAGTGACGGAGAAATTCCTGCAAACCACACAAAAATTATGAGTACGACCAGTCTTATTATAAAAGTGAGTTTTTTTCTTCCGATTTTTTTTCCAAAAAATACTGCTATTGACGAAAACATTGATAAATGCATTCCAGAAAGTGCTAAAATATGCGACAAACCAGCGTTTTTGAACGCATTTTTTACAGAATCTTCAGTGTATTCCCTTGCTCCGCACAAGAGTGCAAGAAGAAGACCGCCTCCATTGCCCCACGCAAACATCAGCCTTTTAAATTGAAGGCGGCAAAGAGAGCGTAAATATGCAATTTTTCCGGATAAATTATTTTTAAAACCGCCGTACAAACATTTTTTTACACTAAAAAAATCTTGAGAAACTGAGCCTGAAAAAACATAAAATCCGCCTGATTCATAAAGCCACGTCCCTTTTTCTACACTTTGCGAATAGAGTTTTCCCGGGTAATAAACTTCTACCATTTCTGAAGGAATCAAAATATTTATGCGCCCCGTTGCAGATGCAACAATACATCTTTTGTCTTTGCATTGAAAAATTTGCGCTATTGCAGAATAAGTTTTACCAGAAGAACTTTTTACCGGAGACGAAACCAAGCGGCAATAAATTTCTTCAAGATTTTCATATTTTAAAAGAGAAACAAAGGGATACCTCGAATTGATTTTTGTAATTCCTGAATAAAACACAAAAACACAAAACAACGCCGCTAAAAAGAAAGGTTTTGTAAAATATTTTTTTAATTCACCAAAAAATTCACTTACCATTTTAATCCTGCCAGGGCTCCACGGGCCGCTGACAGAACTGCTTCTGAATAATTAAGGTAAGTTACCGCAAGAAGTGAATCAAAAGCCGTTTTATCGCCAATAGAGCCTAAAGATTGTATTACAGAAAGAATCACAGTTTCAGAAATCTGAACATCGGCTTCTTTCAGTTGATTAAGCTCTTCAAGATAATTTGTCAGTGGGACAACGGCAGTTAATGGAGCAATTACAGTCAATGCTGAAATTACTTCGGAAAACTGTTCATCCATCAAAAATCCGTCGGCATATTCTTGTCTTACAGTATTAAAGAACTTCAACACCGTTGGTGCTGAACGAGTGCATTTATTGTCTTTCAAAATTTTTAATGAATCAATC
Source organism: bacterium (assembly GCA_963648145.1). Lineage (GTDB taxonomy): Bacteria > Spirochaetota > Spirochaetia > Treponematales > Treponemataceae > Treponema_D. The sequence goes on from CAVJCY010000085.1 coordinate 7,716, forward strand.
TGAAGTGAAATCAGAAGTCCCATATCTGCAAACTCTGTTGAAGAACCCTCTGATAATATTATTGATTCATTTAGCACATTTTCCGCAATTTCATTGATAATATTTGCAGAAATTTGATTATTTTTTTTACAAAGTGTCATAACTTTGTTAATCTGAGTGATATTTCCAATATTTATGATTTGAATCATTTCGTCAACAGAAAGAGGAATCAACTGAATGATAGCATTTTCTATTTCTGGAAAATAAATTTCATATTTTTGATTATTAAAAAGATTGTATAAAATTACAAAACTTCTGTTATCCCCAATTTTTTCCAGAGTTGAAAAAACAGCCTTTACAGTTCCAGAATCATCCGCCATAAAATCATTTTTGGTCAAATAAACATTTAAAAGTTCCGTAAAACTTGAAGTTTCGACAATTCCTCGAAGTGCAGTAATTTTTGAAAGAACTGCAATTTGAACTGTGCTACTGTGAGCAAAATCACTAAAAAGCTGAGAAAATTTTTCTATTACAGAAGTTTTTTCAAAATCTGTCGCATTATAAATATATTCCGGAGTATACGAAAGCACGGCAGCAACGGCAAGTGCGTCAAGTTCGCGGTCATCGCCAAGAATTTTATGATTTTCAAGAGCAAAATCAATGGCTTTTCCAGAAAGAAGCACACTTTCCAAACCAGAAGCTTCCCTGACCGCAGAAGTCTTTTCTGTAATATTTCCTTTTATAAATTTAATTTGAAGTTCAAAATCCGTTGTTTCTGCCGTAAGCTGAAAAATAATATTAAAAAAAAGTGCAAAAATAATAATTTTTTTCATAAAACTCTCCTTATAAAAATAAAAGCTCCGTATTAGCGGCAGCACAGAATGTGCTGAATCGCAAAAATTTTAAAAAACATTTATTGCGTCATCGTCCATGTCCGGCATTTCCGGAGGCTCAGAAGTATTTTCAAAGTCCTTATTGTCAGCAGTAACCGGCTCAAGTCCTAATGTTTCTGTTTTTTCGGGATTTTCTAAATCTTCTGAATCTTCATTTTTTTCAGAATCATCTTCTATGTTGTTCAGTCTTTTTTCCAATTCGTCTTCAGAATTTTCATCAGTATTATCCTGCTCAGTTTGATTAATAGCTTCAATAACCTCTTTTTCTTCGGCAGGAAGAATCTGATAAACAAATTTCAGGATTTCATTTCGCATTTCTGGCTCAATATGCACACATTCAAAATGAAGCAGCGATTTATTTTCTTCCTGATTGTATTGAACAGTTCGAATAATTCCAAACATAACAATCAGCATATTGTGAATTGTAAATTGAAGCTTAATCTGAACATTTTCAACGCCTTTTCCACCAATTTTTATTTGCGCGCCAGATTCAGAAATATCTTCAATAAGACAGCGATATCCGTTTTGTGTTTCAATTGCATCATAATTTACGACCGCTTCTTTTATAATATAAAGATTTCCGTAAATTTCGCATTTTGCCCGGACATATTTTCGTTTTTGAGTTCTTGTAAGATTATTTGAATGCTTTAAATAAAGAGCCGGTTTACCAATAAAAAGCCCGCTTTCCGTTACACTTGTGTCAAAAACATATTTTGCGTCCCCTTTGCGCCACAAATAAACACTGATTACCTTGCCGACCCATTCTTCTGCAGAAAAAGGAATTAAATCTTTTTGACGTGGCACAGAAACAATCAAATTCGTGCCATTATTCATAATTTCTGAAGCAAAAACACCTTTTCCTGGAAGTAAAATCCTAAGTTTCTGGCCTTTATCAAGAAATTTTGTTGATTGCAGACCTTTTTTATTATCAGTTTCGGTTTGAAGCTTTGTGCGATAATCAAAAAGGCGTGCTATAAGTTTTTGATTTTTTGATTTTCCGGAAATGTCTTTTACGTCCGTGTTTGTAATTTGAGCCATGCACTTTGTAAGCGACGGCAGGGAATAAAATAAAGACTTTGGTTCTTCTAAATTGCAGATTTTTGCAACGTTCCACAAAAGAATTAAATCTGGAATGGTAAAAGCAGCATCAAGGCCGGTAATGAAAAAACTTACTTTCTCCTTAAAAGTTGAGTAAAGAAAGCCTATAAGTGCCAGAATCAATACTATAATTATAATTGCAATAAAAATATGCACAAAAAACCTCATCATCATCTCTAAAAATCATCATAGACGAGTTTTTAAGGATGTCCTATAATAACACAAAAATTATGAAATTACATTCCCCAAAAACAGAAACAATTTTCTTTTTAGTTTTTTTATTTCTTTTAATTTTACCACCTTTTTTCTTACAGACAAATTCTAGTCCTGATTTTTCGCTTTGGACGTTTCCGTTTGGGCAGATGATTAATTTTTTACTTGCACTTTTTATCTGGATTTTCTGGAAAGATTCAAAAAATCAAAAAAATGAACAGGATATAAAATCAAAAAAAAATCTTGAAAATTCTAAACTGGATTCAAAAACAAAACGAAATATTAAAATTTTTGACTTTTTATTTAATCAGATTGCTCCATTTCTTTTTTGCACCTGCCTGCTTTTTGCTTTTGGACTGATATTTAAATTTATTTCACTTTCACAGCACACAGAAGTTTTTACCAAAAATGTTTCGTTCACAAAACCGAATAATTTTATTTCCGTAATTTTCTGCATTTTGAATTTTGCATTTTCTGCATTTTACGAAGAATCAGTTTACAGATTTTATTTTCCAGAAATTCTATTAAATTTCCTTTTCAAAAAATTGAACAAAAAGACTGCAATTATTCTTACAGAAATAATTTGCACTCTGACTTTTGCGTTCAGTCATTTATATTCTGGAATTCTCAGCGTCATAAATGCAATGTTCGCTCATCTTATTTTGCGATATTGTTTCTTTCGTTCAAAAAATATTTACACAGGCTCTGCAGCACATCTTATTTATAATCTTTTGCTTTTATTTTTAGTGAACCTCTAAAAATTGCAATTTTTAGAGGTATCTTTAATCAGTTAGCAAAGAATTGATTTTTTGGAGCGTCCAACCGGAAATTTTCGTTTTATAATCAAAAGGCAGTCCGTCTTTTGTAAGATAATTTTCGTAAACCAAATACTGACTTTCGTTTTCCGTTTCAAAAATCTGTATTTTACATTTTGATTTGTTTCCCATTTCTACAGAAAGTTCAAGAATTTTTTGAGTTGCGTTATCTTCTTCGTAAAATCCGCCTTTTCTGAGTTCAAAAAATTGCGAAGAAATTTCTGCAAAATCCTTAGTTTCAGAATTTAAAGTAATTTTCTGATTATTTTTTTGATTTATTACCGAAATATTGTGAATTTCAGAACTTTTTGAAATTTCTGCAGCTACCCTTGAAAGTAAATATGGTTCAGTCCAAACCTGCACTGAGGACGAAAGATATTTTTCAAAATCAGAATCAATTTCATAAACCGGCGACGAAGACGGAAAGTCGCGGTAACTTGTAAAATAACGGTATTTTTGACTAAAATCATAATTTCCAAAAATTAAATCTGTAGGATATTCATAATAAATTATGTGAAACGCAGAAATATCAGAAAATCCAAAATTATCTTTTTTTACGGAAGATTCGTCAGAATTTTCAGAAAAACCATCTGCAACTTTGTAAACTGTACGTTTATTCTTTAAATCTTCTAGAAATTTCTTTATCATTTCCTGGTCAGCAGGAATTTGATTTTCAGGATTTGACGGAAGATTGACGGTCCAGAAGTTTCCGTTGAATTTTAATTCCAGGGCATTTTTATTGTCATAAATCAAAAATTCTTCAGGGCTATATTT
>CAVJCY010000086.1:0-11464 GCA_963648145.1 bacterium
AGAACTCAGAACTCAGAACTCAGAACTCAGAACTCAGAACTCAGAACTCAGAACGATAATTTTCTCTCCGATTACATTTTAGAGCGCGGACTTTCAAACCTCGCAAAATCCGAATATGAAAAAATAGTTTTTTACGAGCTTGTTTTTGTAAAGAATATCTGCGGATTTTCCGAAAACCTGTCCGTTTCCTCTGTTTCCTCAAAAGAGCTTTATTCCATTGCCGCAAAACTTAAAGTCAAGCCTTCAAAAGTTTCATCTCTTCTAAAAGACATTTTTTATTCAGGTCTTGAAAAATATGATGATTCAGTTTCGCCTCTCAAAATCATCTGCAAGTATATTTCCAAAGACAGGTTCGAAAAAGAAGAGCTTGCAGTCTTAGTCTCTAATCCGGTTGAGCATGAAATTGTTGAGCGTTTTCTTTTGGAAAACAACGCCCGTTACGACACTTCGTTCAACAGAAAAATCATAAGAATACCATTCACGGTCCTGGACGCAATTTTTAATTCGGAGGAAAAAACTGAAATCCTTCAGAAAATGAAAGCCGTGTCAGAAGCCAGAATTGATGTGAAGCTTGAATCAGTCAATATAAAAGGGAAATTTGTTGAGATTGCAAAAAAAATAACAGGTTTTGTTGTTCAGACCGCAGTGCAGACAGTAGTTCAGACAGTGGCTGAAAATAAATTCTAATAAAAATGTGCAAAACTGCGCAGTTTGCGTGGAAAAAAAGTCGGCGGACATTAAACGCGGAGGATTTATTCAAATGAAAAGATTTTTTGTTGTACTTGCAACATTGACGCTCGCGGTTACTTTGATGAGCTGTGGGGGTGTAAAACTCGCCAACACAACTTGGAAAGGTTCTGATGATGGATTTAATTATGAGTTGAGTTTTACAAAAAAAGAAATGACAGTTTCTCAGACTTCAAAATTCGGCAAAGAATATGATAAAGCGCCTATGACTGTGAAATATTGTGTAAAAAATAATGAGGTTTATGCTATCAGCAATTATGACGGCTCAAAAAATCTTTATACAACTATCGATGGAAATACTATGACATTTTCTGATGAGTATCAGACTGTGGTATTTACAAAACAGGAAGTTGAAGAATAAAAGCAGAGGAGGCAAAAATGAAATTAAGGAAGATTATTATAGGGGCCATATTAACAGCCACAACTTCACTTGCCGCATTTGCGCAAAACGCAGATTATAACGAGCTTCTCTCAAAAGCCAAGGATTATGAAAATAAAAAGCAATTCGTATACGCATTGGGAACTTATTATGATGCTGTTGCGGCAGAACCGACCGGGGAGTCAAAAGAAGCTCAGGATGCTTTTAACGCTTTGTCAGATTCCATAAAGAACGGAAATCCTGGATTCGGTGAATTTGATGAATTTGAGATTTATGATAACTGGCTTGTTTTTTGCAAGGAATATGAGAAATATTGGACTGAATATAGCCCAAGAGCAATTATTTACAAACTAGAAAGAGATAGCATTGACCGTGCTACCAAAACTGGTAATTACAGAGTAATTCTCAAATGGGAATGGTCAGCAAAATATAAAAGAATATCTGAAGCAGTTCTTGCCGGTCTTAAAAAATCATGGCAGGATGACTGGACTGGTATCCCAAAAAAATGGCCAGAAGTATCTGCGTACATGGCAGAATTAAAAGGTACCAGACAAGAAGGATTTCTTACTTCTGTAACAGATACATACTTAAAAAATGGGGCAGCTCTTTTTCAAATATCTAGTGGAGAGTTTCTTAGTAAAGAAGATTATACATTACATCCCTCTTACAGTATTATTCCAGCTACATTTTTCGAAAGTGCTTTTTCTGATTATGGGGGTAACTTAGGATTCGAAATACAAGGTTGCCTTATTGACCTGAAAGTAAAGATTGTAGATGAAAACGGGAAAACTCTTTATACAAGCAGTCGCATCTCAATGATGGGTAGTGTGATGGGTAGTGACTATGAAAATGAGTATGAGAAACCGTATATTTTTAAAAATATAGACCAGGCAACTATGAAGCTGATTGACAGCAAAAAGGCAAAACTCGAGCTTGAAAGTGCTTTCCTTGAATACGGAAATCCGCCAAAGTCACTAGTTTCACACGGAGCACCAGAAGACAGAACTTGGTTGAAATCTCTCCCAGAAGTAAAGATTGACAACGCAAAATTCGTATGGGGAAAAGACAAAGATGCTTTCGATGCCGTTGCCGCCAGTGCTTTGGGGGAAATTCTCAAAAAGACAATGGCAGAACTGATGGTTGATGTTGAAGGCGGGACTTTCCAAATGGGAGACAACGAGGATGACTATGCAAGCCCTGAACATTCTGTAACGGTTTCAAGTTTTAAGATGATGAAATGTGAGGTTACTCAGAGTCTGTGGAAGCAAGTTACCGGAGAAAAATATGGCAGAGGTAATTACCAAGACGATACTATGCCGATAGCAAAGGTTGATCTTAAACAAGTTATTGAATTCTGTAACAGACTTAGCGAGCTGAATGGTCTTACACCGTGTTACTCAGAACTTGACGGAGATATGGAGAATGTTAAATGTAACTTTAAAGCAAATGGTTATCGTCTTCCGACTGAAGCAGAATGGGAATATGCCGCCCGCGGAGGAAAAAACAACAGTCCTTTCAACAAATATTGCGGAAGCGACAATTGGGAAGAAGTAGCTGGTGAATCAAGTTATAAACCTCATGAAGTTATGAAGTATAAACCTAATGCACTTGGAATTTATGATATGTCTGGAAATGTAAGTGAAATGTGTTGGGATTTCGAAGGAAAATACTCCTCTAACGCCGTTTCAGATCCCGTAAACACTAAATCCGACAAAGCTAGCCCGAAACGAATTTTAAGAGGTCAAATTTATTACGATAGCGATCGTCCATTTACATACCGAAAACAATTTTATTATAGTGATGTCGGCGGCGACGGTGAGGGTTTCCGCATCGTTCAATCCGTAAGATAAATCAATTATGAGTGCAGGGATTTTCTCTGCACTCTTTTTTATAGGAGTAAACACTTATGAAAGAAGCGATAATCGGTGGAATCTTTGCGTTGCTTGGTTCTCTGGTCACATTTTTGGGAACATATCTTTCAACCTTAAAGACAAAAAAAGAAGAACGAAGCAGAAGGCGAATAAAGAACTACCTTGAAGAATTAAAGGGATTTTACAACCTTGAACAGCTTTACATGAAAGCCGTCGCACAGTTGCGTGGAAAAATTCCGGAAAATCAGGAAAGTGAAAATCCGCTTGGAATTCAAAAAGAATTCCGCAAGGCAAATGAAGAAGAATGTGGCATTATTCTTTCAATGACAGACCACAAAGCAGATAAGCTGCTTGCTGATTTGGAATAAACCGAAAGTTTGCAAAAAGCGTTGTGGAATAAAAGCAACGCTTACTTGTTCTGCATCTTCAATAAGTCAGCATGAGTGTCGGTCTTTGAAAGCGTAAGACAATAAAAATTGTAAAAATAGTTGGAACAGTAGTTGGTATAATCGCAATCTTGCTACTCATGATAGTGCTTGCAAATCAGTAATATTTTTATGTCCATCGGGGAGTTTCTCGATGGGCGAACGTATTGCTCATTTTTCTAGTTTTTGCAGTATTTTGTTCCGCGGCCGTTTCCTTGAATTGTGATGTAATTTTTTGATTCAAGAGATTTTAGCAGTTCTGTCAGTTTTGATTTTCCGAATGGAACAGAATCTGAAATATCGCTAATCTGCCGGGGGATATTTTTGCTTAGAACGGCAAGCACTGTTTTTTCATCTTCCGTTAAATCCATAACATCAGTTACAGGGAGCGTAACTTTTATAGAATTTTCAAAGACTTCAAAGCGTGTTTTTTTTGCTGAATTCTTGTACGCCTTGTTGATTCTAGGAATTCCTGTTCCAAGAATCTCAACAATATGAAGCCTGTAAAAAACGTTCCCGATAATCGGATTTCGTAAAATTGAAACATTACCTTTTAGATATTCCTCTTCAGACATGCCTGAAGAAAGTTCTCCCGGAGATGTTATTTCAATTCTATCATTAAACATGAGAACCCGGATTTTCGCATTCACATCCCAAGTCCGGTGAATCAGTGCATTTGCCAAAGTCTCGCGGAATGCATTTTCTGGAGCACGCTCAATTTTTTTTCGTTCCATTCCGTAGATTTCTTCATATTGATAAAAATCTTTGTAGACGTTCACCGCTTCTGAAAGCTCCTTCAGTATTGACTCGTGCTCAAAAGTCGCTCTTTTTTGAATGATACTGATGGATTCTCCGAATTTTGCAATGTCAATTCCGGGAAAATCATTGGAATCAGAAAGCAATGCTGCAGCGTGATTAAATCCGTCAGAGTCAGAAAAAAGATTCAGAGTTTTTAAGATGTTTTTGTCCAGTCTGTCTATCCCGATTTTTTGAATCAGTTTTTCTTCTAGAACAGAAAATTCAAGATTTTGATTTTCACTTGAAAGCTGTTCGAATCTTATATTTTTACCTGCAATACCAGATGGGAAAATTCAGGCTCGTCAACTTCGATGGTGGCTGTGTCTCTTCGTTTGTATGCCTTTGATTTGTATGTGTATGGCTTGCTTTTTCCTGCATTCACTTTCAATTCAACGGTTTTATTTTGCCCGTCAATCTTAAGAGAATAATCTGGCTGTGGATGAATAGAATCGTTTATTTTGTTTTCAATATCAAGGCAAGCCTGTTTAGAATTTTCAAGACCGACAGGAATTCCGCTATCATTCACACCGAATAGAATAATTTTGCCGTCATAATGAGAAAATTGCAGCTGAAAACAAGCGTATTTTCAAGCGTAAAATTTTACGGCTGATTTACGATTGAAATTTGCTGTTTTCATTGCTGTGCCGTATAAAAATCAGGACTGGATGGTAAATTTTCCGCTGTATGCAATCTGTGCGGAATTTATTTGAGTACGTTTCTTTTTCCAATAAAGCCGGATGGAATAAAGTTCGCCCGCAAGCGTCCAGCATTTTTGGTTCTGCATATTTTTCCAGGCTTTTACGCTGTAACGTCCGCCTATGAATCCGACGGAAGTTCGGTCATGTTCAAGCTTACATTGAATTTCAAAAATTTTGTCTGAAAGTTCAGATTGATATTTGTCACTAATGTCAGTTGAGATTGTAAAAAAAATAATCCGGGCGAGTAATATGCAGTTTTTTAGGCTTTCTTCATATTTCTGTTTCATTCATCATTTATAAAACTCCAGTTCCCGCTTAATCGCAGTTGACTTGCCTTAGCGCAAGATAAACTGGAGAAAATAATCATCGTAAAATAAACGGTTCTGCTATTTTCGGCCGTCAGTATAAGCCCCTACCTCTTCAACATATTCAGGATTTACTTCTGTAAAGTCATTACAGTTTTCTGTGATGTCTACATCAGCGATATAATTAAGAAGTTTTGCGAACTTGCTTTGTTTTTCAGGTTCTGCGTGAATATCGTCTTCAAAATCTTCAAGATTGTCGATAAGAACATTTATTCCTGCATCAATTTTTTCAGGCAGTTCTTCTTCGGCTTTTGAAGCGGCTTTATTAAAAAGTTCTGTGAATTTCCTGTATGCAGTTTTCTTTTTGGGTTTTCCAGTTTTAGTGACTTCCGTTTTGCTTTCATCCTTGGGAGTTATGTTCTTTTCTTCACTGTTTGCAAATGAGCAGGCGAAAGCAAACAAAAGAAAAATTGTTAGAATATGCTTTTTCATTTTAACCTCCAAAAATCCCATGTTTCCGTTTTATTTCGGTTGACTTGCCTTGGTACAAGATAAACTGGGAAAATTATTCATTCTAAAATAAACATTTCTTCAGTTTCGATATGAAATCTTCCATAATTCTGAGTGATATTTTTTATTTTATAAATTTTCTGATGCTTTAAGGTGCAATTATTTTTGCATGCAGAAAAATATCTTTCAAATAAATCTTTTTCAGAAACATTTTCAAATGATTCAAATTTTCTTTTTAGTTCATTTGATATTTTATTTTTTAGGCATTTGGCTTCTTCTTTTGTTATAAAACAGATTCTAAGCTTTTGATTTATAATATTTGATATAAAATCATTTTGATTGAAATCATTTTCATTTTTGTTAATAGCTTTTATAATTGGTTCAATAATATATTTTGTTTTTGGTATTATATGCTCCATAACAAATTCGTTTCTTTTAATTTCAGATTCTGTTTTACCTTGAATTTGATTTAAGGCTTTTTCTGTAATATATTGGGCATATTTAAAACGACTTCCTCCATTTCCAAGATTAAAACGTTTTCCCCAATCCTTTGCAGCATTTTTTTGTTCGTCTGAAAGATTCGTGTAATTTTCAAAAAGTTTAATATGCCGATTTATATGGGAGGAAAAGGTTGTTTCGTAATCTGAAATTTTAATTGAATCTGCTTTCATAAAATATCAATGTTTTATCTTGCAAGAATTTTGTTGCCTGCAAGATAAAATTTTTTATTCGTTGTCTTCCCGTCTGTTATCGGAAGATCCCATTTGAGGAAGAGAAGAAAAAACTAGTCCGCCCATTACTCCTGCAAGAAGTCCATATCCTGCATTCATACCATCTATGACATCGGTGATTCCCAAGACAAGACCTCCGATAGTTGTAATTCCAAATATTACTCCAGAAATGATGAGCTTTGTTTTTAACTTTGCTTTCATCTCTGCTTTTGCATCTGTGTAAAGATTTTGCAATTTTTCCGCAAAAACCGGGTTATTAGTCTTAAGAATTTTGATTTCTGATTCGATACGTTGTTTATAGACTTTTTTGTATTCATTGTCTGCCATAAGTCCCGCATTGCAGGTGTTGTATTCGTCAAGAAATATAATTGCACTTCGGTTGAAGTTTTCCTCATCACTTTCATCAAATTGAAAATTTTTGATTGCAGCAATTGCAGCCCGATGTCTTTCTTTTCTTTCTGCTGTACGTGCTTCTTCTTCAGCTTCTTTTGCTGCCTTTTTTGCAGCTGACGCACCTGCAATTCCGCCGACAACTCCTCCAAGAAAGCTTCCTCCTTTTCCGCAACCTTCATTTCCATTACCAGAAAATGCTTTTGCGCGTTTACATTCAGGACAAATCTTTTCTCTGAAATCGAACCCCATGCAACTTAGCATAGTCGCATCCTTTACAAATTTTCCACCACAGATTTTACACTTGAGCACATCACCCATCTTTTTCCTCCGCGCTTACCGTCCGCCGACTTTCTTAATCCGAATACTCAAACTTAAAAATCATTCTACAAGGAGGCTTTTGTTTTGTATTGAGAGTTAAGCCTTATAAAAAGCGGGAGTTCAATCCTGAAAAATCTAACTTTCAAATGACTAAGATGATTATTCAACAAACACGGTTCGGTACAGTTTATTTTTCTTTAGTCCCCAAAAAACACGCTTATATGTTTTTGTAGAGCAGTGGAAGTTGTAAATCCGTGCGTTTCACACAGAAGTTGACGGCTTGTATATTGCATAATCTTTAAAAAGGTGTAATTTTTGCTTGTTGATAATCTTAAAATAGTGTATGATTTTATAGAAATTAAAGTCAAAAAGGTGTAAATATGTATCGAAAGGCATATAAAGCTCTCTTAAAATGGAAGGATGAAGAAAACGGGAAATGTGCCATTATGATTGAAGGTGCTCGCCGTGTTGGAAAAAGCTTTCTTGCGCAAGAATTTGCAAAAAATGAATATGAATCATATATCCTCATAGATTTTTTTTCTGCTCCTGATGAAATCAAAGAACTGTTTGAAAAATATCTTTCTGATTTAGACACTCTTTTTATGCGCCTTTCTGCCTATTATTCTGTAAAACTGCACGAACGCGACACGCTCTTTATTTTTGATGAGGTTCAGTTTTTTCCAAGAGCCAGAGCCGCGATTAAATATCTTGTTGCCGACGGACGCTATGATTTTATAGAAACAGGCTCTCTTCTTTCCATCAGAAAAAATACACAGGACATTTTAATTCCGTCGGAAGAACATCATATACAGTTAAACCCCATGGATTTTGAGGAGTTTCTGCTTGCTTTAGAAAATGACACCTTGATTCCTGTCGTAAAAAATTGCTTTGAAAAGAAAATTCCTATGGGACAGGCTTTGCATAGAAAGGCTATGGATTTATTCAGGCTTTATCTTATAGTAGGCGGAATGCCTCAAGCTGTAAAAGAATATTGTGAATCAAAAAATTTTGAAAAGGTGGATACGATAAAGCGGGAAATTCTGGAGCTGTATCGTAACGATATTCTAAAGCACGCAAAAGGCTCGGAATTAAAAGCGGAATCTATTTTTGATGAAATTCCTTCTCAGCTTTCTAAGCACGAAAAAAAATTCAGGCTGGCTTCCTTAAAAAAAGATGCAAAAATGCGCAATTATGATGACGCGTTTGTATGGCTTAAAGATTCTAGAATTGTAAACATTTGCTACAATGCTGATGAGCCTAATATAGCATTAAAAATGAATATGAGCCGCACCACATTAAAATGCTACATGGCAGATACTGGACTTTTAATCAGCCATGCGTTTGACGAAAACGGTCTTGTCGCTGAAGAAATTTATAAAAAACTGCTTTTTGGAAAGCTTGAAGTAAACGAAGGAATGATTTTTGAAAACATAGTTTCCCAGATGCTTACAGCAAGCGGACACAAGCTCTACTTTTATTCAAAGTCTGACAATGAAGATTCAGCTTCCCGAATGGAAATTGATTTTCTTATTACAAAAAATAAGGTTACTTCGCGTCACAACATTCAGGGAATCGAAGTAAAATCCTCAAAACGTTATACAATTTCTTCGCTTAACAAATTTAGGGAAAAATTCGCAGAATATACCGATAAATGTTTTGTCATTCACACCTCAGATTTTAAGGAAGAAAACGGCATAATTTATTTACCGGTTTATATGGCAATGTTCTTGTAAAAAATTGATTTTTCACCCCGGAATTTCAAGCCTAATTTCCGTTCCGGTTTCCTTGTCGCTTTTTATGTTGAGTTTGGCGCCTAAAAGCTTTGAGCGCATTTCCATTCCGCTCATTCCAAAATGAATCTCTCCGCGCGTTCCGCTTGCGTTCTTAAAGAAAAATTCTTTTTTATTGCGGCTTATTGCCCAGGTTGTAAGAACAATAAAAATTCCGCAGACAGAATACAGAAAATCAAAATAGAAGATTTCTGTTCCGTAAAATGCGCAGCGTAAAACTGTTATTAGAGGATTAGTCAATGCGGCAACGATAATGCCTGGAACAAGTCCTGCGTAAAAAGTGATTGCAGTGGTAAAAATTGTGTCAAAAAAAGCGGGCAGTTTAAGCACGGCGGAAAAATATGAAGTCGCGATGTTTCCTAAAACGGCTGCGAAAATTAAAGCCGCGGTAAATCCGATTTTTTTCATAGCCGCCCCATTTTTTCTAAAAATTCCAGCTTGTTATTAACGCCCGCTTTGTCATATAAAATCGTAAGGTAATTAACGACTGTCTTTTCTGAAATGCCAAGAGTCGCGGCGACTTCGGCGTTTGTATTGTAGAGTGTAAGGGACTCAGAAACAAGCTTTTCCTTTTTTGTAAAAGTCTGTGTAATGTTGCGGACTTCAAGAAGATCTGTTACAAGTTCTGCCTGGATATATGTTTTTCCGATTGAAACTGCTTTAAGTGCGTCAAGCAGGACAGTCTCGTCTGCATTTTTAGAAACAAAGCCTTTAGCGCCAACCGCGGCGCTTGTTGCGTGTTCAACAAATCCGCCTGAATCGTGGCTTGACTAGGCAATGCATGGAATGCCAAGAGCGAAAAACATTTTTATAATTTCAAAACCGCAATATTCTTCGTGTCCGCTGTTCGTGAATTCCGCTTTAAACGAAATATCGACGATTGCAATGCAGCCGGCATCTCCTCCGTTTTTGTTGCGGCTGAACGATTCTGCGATTTTCTTGCATTCGTCCCATGTTCCGGCCTCGTCCGTAATCTTGAAATTTGAATAAGATTGAATCCAGATTTTTATTCCGTTTCTCAAAAGCGGATGGTCGTCGCAAAGAATTATATTTTTTATCATGCAATATATTATACTGCATTTTGCCTAGATTTATAGGGAGTTTAGTCCCGGAATGCGTGGGAAGAGAGAAGGGAATATAAAAGAACAGCTGGATATTAAAATCGAACAGTCAAGTTTTTTTGGTAGTTCAAAAGGAAGACACGTATTGTGTAAACAGAAAAACGCATTCTACAAGCTGGACACAATAATTTCTGTAGGCTGCAGAGAGAATTCCTCAAATATGACGTTTTGGAAGGCAACGGCACGTTTAAAAAAAAGTAAGGCGGACAAAAAAAGCGTTCGGCTAGCGCATTGCTCATTTTTCTAGTTTTTACAGTATTTTGTTCTGCGGCCGTTTCCTTGAACTGTGATGTAAATATCAAGGCAAGCCTGTTTAGAATTTTCAAGACCGACAGGAATTCCGCTATCATTCACACCGAATAGAATAATTTTGCCGTCATAATGAGAAAATTGCAGCTGAAAACAAGCGTATTTTCAAGCGTAAAATTTTACGGCTGATTTACGATTGAAATTTGCTGTTTTCATTGCTGTGCCGTATAAAAATCAGGACTGGATGGTAAATTTTCCGCTGTATGCAATCTGTGCGGAATTTATTTGAGTACGTTTCTTTTTCCAATAAAGCCGGATGGAATAAAGTTCGCCCGCAAGCGTCCAGCATTTTTGGTTCTGCATATTTTTCCAGGCTTTTACGCTGTAACGTCCGCCTATGAATCCGACGGAAGTTCGGTCATGTTCAAGCTTACATTGAATTTCAAAAATTTTGTCTGAAAGTTCAGATTGATATTTGTCACTAATGTCAGTTGAGATTGTAAAAAAAATAATCCGGGCGAGTAATATGCAGTTTTTTAGGCTTTCTTCATATTTCTGTTTCATTTTATTCTTCAGGCTTTTGCAATTCGTCTATTTCTTTTGATTGGAGTATATCTCTCAAAAACTTGCATTCCCGCGGCCGTCTCAACCTACGTAGTGCTTCGAGCTCTTGACGTGAAAATTCTCTCCGTTTGTATAATTCTTCTTTTTCTTCCTTTGTTGTTTCTTCCATCATTTTGTCTAATTCTGAACGGTTAACATAAAACCATTTGCGAAGATGGATTCGATGTTCAGAGCATCATTAAAAATATTTCCCGCATAGATCCTTCAAAAAAAAATCTGGAAAATAAAACCCTGATTCTTTTCGATGAAATCCAGGATTATCCGGAAATTGCAACTTCTCTTAAGGCATTTTGTATTGATAATCGCTTTGATGTTATCTGTTCAGGTTCAATGCTTGGAATCAACTATAAGAAAATCCAGAGCAACAGCGTAGGCTATAAATCAGAGTTTGAAATGCAGTCCATGGATTTTGAGGAATTTCTCTGGGCTAAAGGTTATGAGAATGACAGCATTGATGACCTGCTTTCTCATATGATTTCTGGCGTTGCTTTTAATCAGACAACGA
>CAVJCY010000087.1:0-11427 GCA_963648145.1 bacterium
TTGGTATTCGTCAGTTCTGCTTCGGCGGAGCTGTTATGCAGGTTCAACTCCTGCCTTTCACGGGCAATATTTCTCTACTTACAAAATCATCTTTTTTGTTTACCTTGCTTACCGTTACTACATAATTTCCCTTTGTTGTCTTATTAAAAACGATTTTATTCATTTTTCTTAAATCATTTTTATCTTCAAATGCAATAAAGAAATTATTGTTTTTCTTGTCAATGTAAGCATATTTTGCATTTTTAACCGCTTCAGGTATCTGCTTGTATTCTTCTTTTGTTAGACTTTGATTTTCCATTGCTTTTCTTCTTGGACTTATGTGTGCATATCTCGCCTTAAAAATAAACTGTGTGTTGTCTTTTATTCCCAGTGATGATAAAAGCCCTTTATTCATTTTTGGCAGGCGGACTACTGAGGGAGCGTTCCTGTAATCTGAATTAAAAAGTTTTTCTACAAAGTCGTCAAACTCTGATTGTGGCGTTATTTTCCGCACGGCTTTTGATGACTTATGAGCATTGTATTCTTTTAGCTCGTATTCTTTGCCATTCGGTAAAACTTCCCAGCCGTGCTCTTTTTTAATGTGAAGTTTTCCGTCGGATTCCCAACGGCGCACAGTGCCGATTTTGTCGCTTGAGTGTTTGTCTTCCGTGAGTAGTTTTTCCCTTGCGATGTCAAAGATTGTCCGCGTCTTTGCGATTTCAAATATTGTCATCTATTCCAGTCCGCCGCTTCCAACTTCTACGCCGTTTGCTTTTGCCCATTTTGTCCAGCGTCTGCGGATTACGTCGCAGTACTTCGGGTCGAGTTCCATTATGCGCGCTATTCTGTTTGTTTTGGCGCAGGCGATTACCGTTGTGCCTGAACCTCCGAACGGGTCAAGCACAATGTCTTCCTGTTTGCTTGAGTTTTTGATTAAGCGTTCAAAAAGTCTTACAGGCTTCATTGTCGGGTGCTCATCGCTGCGAGCTGGTTTGTCTTCGTAGATAATTGTTGAGGGTATATTTTCTCCGCGCAGTTTTTCTATTTCTTTTAAGAGTGCATCTTTTTCCATTTTCTTGTAGTTCGGCCGTTCGTCAATTACTGTTGAAAGGTCACGTCTGCCGTCCCAATAATGAGCACCACCTTTTTTCCAGCCATAAATACAGGGCTCGTGTTTCCACTGATAATCCTGGCGACCAAGCACAATGCTGTTTTTTACCCATATTAAGCACTGGCGCACAATTTCATTGC
Organism: bacterium; assembly: GCA_963648145.1. Lineage (GTDB taxonomy): Bacteria > Spirochaetota > Spirochaetia > Treponematales > Treponemataceae > Treponema_D. Next base: position 1,231 of record CAVJCY010000087.1, read on the forward strand.
AGTTTTTAACCGCCTGTTTAAAATTGAACCCCTCGGTGGCTGCGTGCCAGATATAATAAACGCCTCCGGCTTTTAAGGCCGTGAACATTGCAGAAAAAGCGGCCGTTAAAAATGCTAAAAATGAATTATTTTCCATGTGGTCATTCTGAATTTTCTTTCCGGCAGGACTTTCGTAGTCCACATTATACGGCGGGTCGGTTACAATCAAATCCGCTTTTGCGCCGTTCATCAGCTTTTCAATGTCAGCTTTGTTTGTGCTGTCTCCGCACATCAGTCGGTGCGGTCCAAGTTCGTATATTTCGCCTGGTTTACTGTCGCTTTCCATTTCATCAATTTCCGGCAGGTCGTCATCGTCGATTGTTTCTTTTTCTTTTAAGTCTTTTGAAAAATCCAGCACGCTCTCCGGCAGTGATAAATCTTCAAAGTCAATCTGTAAATTGCCTAAAAAGTCACGGACGCTTTCTGCGGTCATCTGTCCGTAGTGGCTGTTTAGTTTTAATAAAAGTTCTTTTGCGTCGTTTTCGTCTTTTGCGTTTACGTAAACAACGGGGAGAGGCGGCAGGTGTTCGCCCTGCGCTACCATTCGCTTTAATGCTCCGATTCTTCCGTGTCCGTCTAATACGTGATTGATTCCGTCGTGTTTCCATACGAAAAAAGGAAACGCGAAGCCGTGCTTTTTAATTGATTTTGTAATTTTTGCGTAGTCTGTGTCAGACCGTTCTTTTAGTTTGCCCTGAAATTCTGTTAATTCAGATAAGGGCAGTGTGTCGTTTGTTTTGCATTTTACTTCCATGCCTTTATAGTCATTTCTGTTTTATGCAGATTTGCTTTTTATGGGCTTGTGTGGTATAGTTTGGTTACAGGTTAGTTGCAGACTTTGCGGGCAACCGCACGATAGCCCTGGTGCTAATTCGCAGCTAGCCTTAATTTATTTTAAAGACAGATAAATAAAAATATTCGTCATTTTTATTTCTTGAAATTACAACCTTTATATTTCTATCTTTTTGATTGATGTTTGCACGTCCTACAATCGTGTAAGATTCTTTCCCTTCTGCGTCGATAGTATGGTCTGACGGTTTTCCAGTGCGTTCTAAAATATCGCGTACATAAGGTAAGCATTCCGCGCGCTCTTTTATTTCCGCTGCTGATCGTGGTTTTCCTTTACTTCCGAATAAATGCTTGTAACTCATACTGTTCAGCCTGACTTCTGCATTATTCAAATATCGTGCTTTTACGGGATTTTTAGTCCAGGTTGTCTGCATATAGTGTAAACAATTCGGTATATATTCGCTATATAAGCAATTCGATAAAAGTTCGCTTTGCTTATGAGCGCTCGAAATATTTGCTTTCAGCAGGTGTTTGAACGCACTTAGGACTGAAAGTATATTTTTGAGCAAATAATTTCTTTCATTTGCATAACAAGACTTCCGCTCAGTCCTATAGGGAGTCTTTTTTTTTGGACTTTTTGCCGGTGCTAATTATAGAAACATTTAGCCTTGTTCTGTAATCGACAGGTTCAACTCCTGTAAAGTTCATAGAACCTTAGGTTCTTTTATTAAATTTTCATACAGTGAGGACTGACACATGAAAGTAATTACATTTGCATTACAGAAAGGCGGTACTGGAAAGACCAGCACTTCGGTTTCAACAGCAGTTGATTTAGCAGAAAAGGGGAAAAAAGTTTTACTCATTGACGGCGACCCTCAGGGCAACGCTACAACCTGGCTTGGAGTTGAAGAGATTTCTTTTGAACTTTCTGACGTTCTTATGAAAAAATGTCCTGCCCAGGAAGCAATCATAAAAACATCTGTAGAAAACCTTTTTCTTATTCCAACAGCTTCCCTTGATTCAACACTCCGCCTGTATTCAAAAACATTGGCGACAGAACAGCCTTTTGTCATTAAACACCTTGTCCGGGAACTAAAAGACCAGTTCGATTTTATTATCGTAGACACATCTCCGTCTTTTGGCGCTTTGGAGGAAAGTTTTTTTCTGGCTTCTGATGAAGCAATTACAGTTCTTAATATTGACGAATTTTCTTCTGACGGACTTATTACATTCATGCAGAACATTGAAAAACTTAGAGAACGCTATGACACCGACAAGCCTCGTATGGATAAAATCGTACTTAATTCCCGCGACCTTCGTCTTATTCAGCAGGCAGACTATCTTGAAAAAATCCGTTCTGCAACTGATTCTAAACTTTACATCATTCCAGTAGACCAGGGATTCCGTAAAGCACAGTCTGTTCATGTTCCTTTGCAGTATCTTGAAGGCGTAAAAAAAGAAACTCTTTCAGTCATTTCACAGCTTGCAGATGACATTTCATCGGAGGTTGCATAATGGCAAGTAAAAAGATTTCCTACAACGACCTTAAAAAAGATAAAGACAACAGCCAGCTGGCAGCAGCATTTTCTTCCGGCAAGTCTGTTGTTTCATACAATACAGGTTTTGAAAAAATAAAAGTCGATACAATCCGAGATGACCCGAAAGGTGATTTTGTTGAAATATTTTCATTCAACGAAAAAGCCGCACAGGAAATTGCAGATTCAATGATTGCAAAAGGTTATGACAAAACGCAGGTTATTCATCTTTGCAAAATTATGGAAGAACCAGATACTATGGAAAACCCGATTCGTCTTGACGGTGCCCACCGTGTAGCTGCTGCAAGAATTGCAGGTATTGAAGAAATTCCATCTTATATTCATACATTTGAAACTCGTAAAGATGCCTTAATTTATGCTTATGAACTACAGCTTTTAAGACGCAATCTTGAACCATATCAGAAACTTGATGCTCTTTCAAAACTTGACCAGCTTAAAAACCCAGGCAGAAAAACTGATGAAAATACAAAAACAGGAAAATCTGCTGAAGAACTCGGGGAATTGATAGGAGTATCAACCAGAACGGCGGAGAGGATGCGTAACATCATAAATAATGGCGATGAAGAAACTTTGAATGCTGTAAAAAGCGGTAAACTTTCAATTTCAGCTGCGGATAAGAAAACCAACGAAAAAAAACATCCTAAAAAGACAGTAGAAGAAGATTTTTCTGAAGATGATATTTCAGATGCACTTGAAGACAATTCTGGAAATCCATCACCAGTCTTTATCCATGAAAGAAAAGAGCAGCCGTCTGACCGTCTTTCTCCAGAAGTTGACAGTGAACGTACACAAGAGCGTAAAGCAGCGTATGAACAGGGCCTAAAAAAAGGCAGTGACCTTGCCTATGAAATTTACGATTACATTCTTTCTGCCATAGAAAGTGGAAAAACTACGAACGACATCCGTAATGACGGTAAATTCACTGATTTTTCGGTTCCTTTAATCTACAAGGCATTTGACCTGGAAGATTAAAACAAAAAGAGATTTTGATGAAGAATAATCCAGAAACCTTAAAAAACAACCAGCATATTTTTTCACCTTTATCTCCAGTTACATTTTAAATAATGCAGTGTGCATTAAGGGTATCTCTAAAAAATCATTTTCAATGCTTTTTTAGAGATACCAGCGAGTTTTAATTCGTTAAAACACAACGAATTAAAACATCACGTTTTCAAAGTTACCTCTAAAAATTGCAATTTTTAGAGGTTCTATTAAATAATTTTGCTGTAAATGGTACAGAAAATACCTTCATATCGTTTACAACCGGCTTACCTGATGCTTACAAAAAAAAGTGCGGAAGTTTTACTTTCGGGAGAGACAACAGGTAATGTTTCTACATCAGATTAATAAATCGTGTGGTAACGATAGTCTGTTGTTTTTCAGGGAATCCCCCATAAGATTTACAAAATTATGGGGAAACCTTCTTTTATAGGACTGTTAAAAATGAACAAAATTTACAAGATTGATTCAAGGTTTTACTTCTGTCTTATTTTAGGTGTAAAAGAACTCATTGAAACTTCAAAAGACAGAAATACAACAGAAGAGATAAATATTTTCTGCAAAAAACTCGCTCAGAAATATTTTATTTCAGAAAACATCAATTGTAATCTCAGCGAGGAACGTATTTTAATTCTTTTAAAATGCGTAGGAAACGTAATCTATAACAAAAATTCAAACAGATACTTTGCAAGAACGTCTGACGTATTTCAGCTCATAAATATCTTTCAGGCAAGAAAACAGTTTTTTGACAACGAAATTGATATTCCGTCTCTGCTGCTCCAAAACCTGAAGAAATTCAACCACATCAATAAAAAGGACATCTTTGATTATTACATTGATAATGACAATTTTATAAAAAATGATTTTCCAAAAGAAGTAAAAAATCTTACCTGGTTTATTACACATAATGCCAGAAAGGAGAAAAATCATGCAGTATAGTATTTGCAGTTTTTCTCAGGCAGAAATAACAAAATTCAACGATAATAATCCAGACTTTGCAATTGACCCGACAGACATAATTATTTTCCAATGGTTCAAAGATTTCATTGTAGATACCGTTACAAAGAAAATCGACAACAAAGGCTACAAGGGAATGTGGACTTACGAGATTGATGGTATTACATATTTTAATATCAGATACGAAGCAATCATTGACGCATTTCCAATCTTAAAATTCCAGAGCCTAAAATCAATCCAGCGCCGTTTTGACAAATATGTAAAGGGCGGAATTCTCCTAAAAAAGACTGTTTCACACGGTAAGAAGGGACTTTTTACATATTTTTCACTTACAGAGCTTTTTAAATCTTTCTACACAGATAAATCTAACCCAGAACAGAAAATAAATCCTCATAAAACTGAAAAAACAGTTCAAGACGATGAAGTTGCAATGGACAAAAATGTCCTAAGCAAAAACAGTTCTGATTTTCCTCTGGACAAAAATGTCCAATGCAAAGAACTTCCTTTGGACAAATCTGTCCTAAGCAAAACGTTTCCTTTGGACAAAAATGTCCAGAGCCTTATATATAATTCGTCTAACAGTTTAAATTCGTCTACTACTTCTGATTCTTCTGAACTGCCAAATCCTGCATCTGATAATAAAAATCCACTTTCTCAAAACATTGCCTTTGATTCAGCAGCAGAAGCAGATTTTCTTGAAACAACAATTAAACTTTTCGGATATAACCCGATGTTCAATCCAAATCCATATCCTGTCCTTGTTCAGAATATGACAGAATGCAGGATTCCGCTTTCGGATATGGGTGAATATCTTGAATATGCCTACAAGACTCTCGAAAAAAACTGTAAACAGCCGGAAAAGTTTGTAAGTTATTTCTACAAGTCTTTTACTTCTGAAGTCTATATGGCTCAGTTCATGTTTGAAAAATCAAAAATTGAAAAGCAAAAAGAAATAACAAAGGCAAATTCGATTATCTGTCCTGTCTGTGGCTGTAGTCATAACAAAAATGACAGTGAATGTCCAAACGAAGAATGTCATTTTCCAAGAGAAAGTCTTTCATCTTCAGAGGAAATTACTCATCAAAAGGCAATCTATGACTTGCGTAAAAATGATTTTGAAAAATATCAGGAATATGAGCAAAAAATGACTGAAATGTTTGATAAATATCCAATCACAATCAGATTTACTGACAGAATCAAGAATACAGAATATCTGAATGAAGTAAAGGAACTTGAAAACAAATACCTAAAACTAGCAGTTTGTTAGGCTGCAAAAAAAATAATTGTCATGGAGGAATTAAAAATGACAGATTTAAATTCGGTTTCACTTGGTGGAAGAATCACAAGAGACTGTGTTGTTGAAAAAACACAGAACGGCAGCGGAGTGAGCATGGTAAAAGTTTCTATGGCTGTAAACCGCAGTACAAAGAAAAAGGATAGCGATGAATACGAAAACAAGGCCGTGTTCATTGACTTTACTTTGTTCGGCAATTACGCAGAGGCAATGTGCAAGCATTTGAAAAAAGGAACCTACGTTACAGTTTCTGGCTTTCTTGACATGGACTCATGGACTGACACAAACGGAAAAAATCAGCAGCGGTTAAAGTTTGTTCCTGAAACAGGCAAAATTAATCCGTGGGTAGCTGCAAAAAAGGAAAGCACAGAAAATTCAGTTCCGCCGGAAGCATTTGAAAATCCAGCAAACCAGGCTGGAATGATTTACTAATCATAAGGATTAAAAATGAATAATGAATACAGTGAAATGACTGTTACGATTAAATTAAAATCCTATGAACTTCAGTCTGTCTGCCAGATAAGCAGCAAAATAAAAGAGTCTGACAATCAGAATAAAGACAGCTATGAACTTACTCTTAGCGAAAAAATGACAGTTCTTTCGATTTTCAGACGGCTTGAAAATTCCGGCAGACGTAAGGCTGAAAAATTAGAATCCATAGGAACAGAATTCCGTGAATGCATGGAATTTGGAAAGCTGTAAATCAAAAATTACAGTTTAAAAAAAACACTATAAGGAATTAATTATGAATACAATTAGAGCCATAAGAACAAATAACAATGATGATTCATGTTCAAGGGCAAAGCAGTTTATCGGAATACCGGTAATCGATAAGGACGGAAAACTTCTTAACGGAGAAGTAAAATATCGTTTTGAGGGGGAAGACGAAGATACAGTCTGTCGCTTTAAGGATGGATTTCTTGATGGTAACATCTACGACAATGCTGGAAAAATCGTTGAAGTTCGTCCTGCTCTTGAATACGCATTTGGCGGAACTGAGTACTGGACTAAAGGATTTCCGCACGGATTTCCTGCCGTGCAGCAGAATTTCGGTTATTACGAAGAAGACTGGAAAGATGGAAAAATCCTGGAAATTCGTAACGAAGTAGAAATTGAAGAAATGGAATAAACAAAAAAAATACAGGATGTTTTACAAATAAGGCATCCTGTATAATAAATCATGAGGTGCTTTTATGGAAAAATCTTATTCTAAATTTTTAGACTTTAATAATTCAAAGATTCAGCAGAAAGATGAAGATGGAAATCTTCTGAACGGACTTCGCGTCTTTGCTGATGACTACGACAACGGAAAAAAAACGCTCCTCCTGTTTAAAGACGGCTATTTGGACGGAGATTTATTTGATGAAAAGGGAAATCTGATTATGCAGAAACCTGCTGTTGAGGGCAACGGACATCAGGAATACTGGCGGAAAGGAAAACTTCACCGGGATAATGGAGAACCTGCAGTTTTAGCAGAAGGTTTTACAATAAAGGAATGGTGGGTAAACGGTGAAAGACAGCCAGCACCAGCAGAAGAAAACCTGTAATCGAAAATACGAGCAGAAGAAAATAGAACAAAAGCCATCAAAGAAAATGTTTAAGTGGTGGCTTTTTATAAACAGTCTGAATATAAAATCAGCAAAAACATTCGATGAAACTACGCAACTTTATTTTTTGTTCAAGAAAATAATAACTGAAGGTAATAAAAAATCCTGTGAATGACAGATTTTTTTTATTTTACTTAAAAATCAGATTTTTTATTGTTATTTTCGTTTCTATCATCATGCCGGCAACTGGCAATAACAGCTGCTATAAAACCGATTGAAAGAGGAATACTAACAATAATTCCAAGCAAAACGAATATGTTCATATTGGCGATGGCTGGATGAGAATCCACCCATTCGCAAACTTTTACAATTCCGAAGAAAATGCCAAAAACAACTATTGCTTGCAGATGGTACAAAAAACAACATTATACAACTCCCTTTTAATCAAAATAAATTCCACTTCCATCAAAAACCACAGTTATGAAACCGTCAGCCGCAAGTTCTTCATAGATATTGTAACCTGTTTCGTAATAATTAATGGAAAGAAATAAGTCATAAAGACTGTTTGTTGTGGCAATTTTTACAGAATAAGTGCCTTCATCTAGTTTTATGAACTCACTTGAGTTGGAATTAAGTTTTCCGCTCCATACAAGCTGATAACCGGAAGAATCTTTTTCCTTAACGTAAACTGCAGTTATGCTTACATTTTCGTTTGTTGATTCATTGTTGATAACAAGCGAACCTTTTGAATCATCTGCATTAAAATTACAGCTGCAAAGACAAAGCAGTAGAAGACTCAAAATTGAAAAATAAAACCGTTTCATTTAAACACCTCGTTTTATTAGTATCCATGACGGTCAGTGGCTATAATGTGAAAATTTTCCCTGCAATATCTCTTAAATTCAATTTCATCCTTAATAGAATCAATGATAAATTTTATAAACTTTACAAGTAAAAACAAAAGGAAGATTCCAACAACTGCACCAGGAATTGCCACAAAAAAAATCCAGTGTTTCTGGATAAAATCAACAGCCATTGCAAGACCAAAAATTACAAAAAGGGCAAATATTCCGCTGAATGCTCCGCCACAACAATAAACGTAACACATAAAAAATCCTCCTTGTAAAATAATATTTTATTTACTCTTTAAATATAAAACCAACTTGAAAAAAAATCAATGAAAATAATCAAGTTTATAAAAAAAGTCTGAAAAGCAATCCCGCACTTTTCAGACCGTACCTGATGGACTTTATAAGAACTTAACGTCCATCATAACCGTATTCGCGATGCTGCTTTTTCATCTCCTTGTTGACTTCTTTAGTAAGTTTTTTTTCAACTTTCTGAATATGTCCTACAAGGTCATTAAGGGGCATCATTTCAATCGCGTTTGTTTTTGTATTTATAAGAACAGCGCGGTTTGGAATCATATTTTGAGTAACTTTTTCAATTTTGTACTCTGCCATAGGAATTATGATTTTTTTTCCATCCATCGTCTTGCATTTCAATGATAAGGGAATTGTATCTCCAACTTTTATATGAGTTCCTTTAATTTCCTGACCTTTTTCAACTTCGTTAAGTTCCCTGTTCATTCCTTTTAGAATGGTAAAACCATTGGTAAAATCAGACTGTAAAAGCTCCGGAGAGACTTCTTTTTCTTTTGAAATAATTTCAAATTCTTCTAAAAGAAGCCGGTCATAAGAACCTTTACCATACTGTTTGTCATAATCTCTTCTCATTTGATTAAAACGTTTTTTATCATTTGGAGTCATATCCTGAAACATCATGGCTGCAATTTTCATTGCATCATCTGGATTGTGAACTTCCTTGATACAATGAACTTTAAAATTGTGAATAAAATTAGCAGGAGTATTTAACCGATACATTTTTTCGTCCAACAGCATGACTTCGTTATAATCCTGATGTGCCTTCGTCCATTCCCAGGTATCATCACTGATAGTCCTTTTTACTTCTTCAAGTTTTTCAACAGCATTTATCATTTTATTGTATTCACGTTCGTAAATTGTCAGCTGAGTATGCTCGCCGTTTTTATGAGGAATGGCCAAAACTATTTTATTCATGCTGTTATCATATTCATCTTCGATTTTTCTTTCAAAAACAGCATTATTAATAATTTCAGTTTTTTTAGTTTCTTTATTATAGTGTCCGAAAGTTGGTACTTTTGTATTTGACCTGAATGCAGTTTCTCTATTAAAACCTGTATTAACCATTCCGCCTGAAGAACGCAGAGAATCGCTCATTTCCTGTTTTTTACTTCCTTGAGAAATGCTTTCATTGGCAGATTTTTCATCTGAAACAATCTGCTGTCTTCGTAGCATTTCGATTTCCTTACGAAGTTCATTGTTCTGACTTAAAACATCATTAAATTTTGATTGCAGACTATCAAAAGAAGTTTTTAACTGTTCAAATTCTTTACTTTGAGATTTTTCTGCACGATTTTCTTTTTCGTTGACAGGAGAATTCTTAGTATGTATATTTAGAAAAGGAAGTTGAGCACCCACTTGGTCGTATATTTCGAGAAAGCCAGGCGTGTATCCATAGCGAGCGATCACCGTACCTATGGAATCTCTTGCTTCCTCTTTTGTATCTACATAATCAAATCCACTGACAACATATTTTCCTTTCTTATCTTTACCAATAGTTGTTTTTATTCCGCCATTGTAGACAGCGTACCTTCCATTGGGTTCTTTTACAGCCGGAGCCTTGTCAATATTATTTACAGCAAGAAAAAGAATTGCGGATGTTTCTTTTTGCGCTTCTTCTACTGAAAGCCCATCATTTAGTCGTTCTTCCATTCTGTGCTTTATAAGATGCCTTAATCCTGTCGGTTGAACTTTTTCTGGATTTTTCTTATCAAATAAATCTCCGAGTTTTACTTTTATTTCGCCATCGATATTTTCATTTGTTTTTGTAAAAATTTCTCCTTCTGCCAAAACATCAGAAATATCCGACATAAGTTCAAAATCTTTTTTTTCATCAAAATTATATGGCTTTATAT
>CAVJCY010000088.1:0-10915 GCA_963648145.1 bacterium
AAACATCGCGTTTTCAAAGATACCTCTAAAAATTGCAATTTTTAGAGGTTCCCTTAAAGTAAAAAATTTAACAACATGTAAATTGCAGAAATTACAATCGGAATAAAAAAATTATCCAAAGCGCCAAGTGGCAATGCTTCTATTAAGGTTGTAAAAACTGCCGACAGCAGACTTAACACAAAATTATGGCTAAGACATAAAACAGAAACAAAAACTGCCACAAAACAAGCTGAACAACCTTCAAGTGTTTTATTTTTTAAAAAAGGAATTTTTATTTTACCAACCGAACGACCAATAAGACTTGCAAAACCGTCACCAAACGCTAAGGCAAAAATTCCTGCGGTGGCACATTTTTGCGGAAAAACCAAAACCGAAAATAAAATTCCAAAAACCATAAAAAGCGGACCTGCCACAAAATGATTATTTTCACTGTCGCGGGCCGCACAAGCTGTAATTTTACTTATTAGCGGAATGGATTTTCCTTTTAATCTGCAAATTTCACTTGCGGAATACAAAATTGCCATAAAAAATAAAAAAATTATTACCGGCCAGAATGTAAATTTTAAGAATAGTGGAACAAAGGCTGCACAAATATGAATTATTTTTCTGAAAAATTCTTTAAGAACAATTCGTTTTTTATCAACGGAAAGATTGTCATTGTTAAAGTCTGATTTATTTTCCACGGTAAAAACTCCGCATTTTTTTTACTTAAGCGTAAGGGATTGTAGCAGCCGCGCAGCGGGACTTGCCCAAACGAAGCACTATTGTTCTAGTGCAAAGTGGGCAAGGCTGGAGGCGAAAGCCGGAACTGCGAAAAGCCCGACCCGACTGCCTGACTTGTCAGGCACAAAGGGATACGCCCAAATTTTTATAATATTTCTTATCTTAAAATTCATTATCCTGCAACGTTTTTGGAATTTCTACATAAATTGCCGGTTCAAAGTTCGGCTGAGGATGCGTAATGTACTTTATATTTTCCTGCGCAAGATTGCTGCCTTCCAGCCGCACAAGAGTTTCTTGATTGCGCGTAAGGGCATCCCACGCTTTTGCAGATTCCTGGAATTGAACAAACGACTGGGCATTATACATACTGTTTCCGGTACGTTGTGCAAGACGGTAAAGCGTTACACCATAATTATTTGCAGCATAAAGGTACTGAGTTACAAAATTATTGTCCTTTTTGCTTGACTGCGGTTTTGAATAAAGACCTTCGCTGCGTTCGTCGTTCAGGCGGTTCATAAGATTTTCATAATACCCCTGAGCGGCATAGTCGTCGCCACGAAGCGAAAGTGTATTTGCCATAGACAAAAGCAAATTTTCTGGTTTTTCTCTTGCCTCGCCAGCCTTCATAAAGGACGCAAGTGCCTCGGCATAATTTTTATTTTTGTATTGAATATAGCCAACTCTGTATCTTATTTGCGGAGTGTCATTTTCAAGTTCAATAGATTCCTTATAATTTGTGAGTGCGTCATCATAATCGCCAGAAACAAAATATTTTATGTTGCCTAAATCTTCGTAAAGTTTTCCGACCTGAGCATTTCCCCTGAAGCCTGCATAATCGCGTTCAGTTGTGTAAAGAGAAATTCCTTCGGCATATTGTTCCTGAGCCTGCAGATATTCGGTTTTGCCAGCATAATGTTCGCCAAGCAGACGGTAGGAATCTATATATTTGTAAATATCGCGCGTTTTTAGAATCTCCGTGTCATTAAAATTCTGAATTGCCTTTTGCAGAGTACTTTCTACGTTTTCAACTTCATTTGTAAAAATAAAATATCTTGCAAGGTTGTACTGTGCAACCGGATTGTGCGGATTTGACTTTACGGCGACTAAAAGAAGGCTCCTCAAACCGTCAATTGCAGTACGCAAATATTCTTCTGCCGGCGACAAAGTTCCATACGCTTTATCTAAAAGATAGCCTGAAAGTTCTGTCCAATCCTGCCAGCCTAAAGATTTTTCACGACCATCAAAAGATTGTCTTATATTCAAAACCTGGCGTAAATTGTCTGTACGAATGTAATAACGCATCATTCTTGAATTATACAAATCGTTTGATTTATTTTTGTTCAACTGAATAAGTGTTACATACTGAGTTTTTGCCTCTTCCAGTTTTTCTTTATCTTCCTTTTCTGTTCCCCATTCAAGAAAAACATCCCCAAGCATTAAAATTCCATCTACATCATTAATGTGATAGTCTAGAACTTCGCGACGGACAATTTCTTCGGCCCGTTCATAATTTGCAAGGTCGTTCAATTCCATATCCGCATATTCAAGACCGGCTTTCTTATCATGATTAAAACAATAAAGAATTTTCTGGTACATATCCGCAGAACGCTGGTACTGCTTGTGTTCACGGTAACCTCGTGCATATTTAAAAAACCATTTTTTGCTCAAACGATATTTTATGGCCTGATTAAATTTCATTTCTGACTGAGGATATTCGTCCGCCTGCAAAAGAGTATAGCCCTGTTTGTAATATGAACTGGCACGCAGAGGTTTATAAATACAGTTTTTTGCAAAATTAAAAATTCCCCAGCAAACCAAAAGTGCGGCTACTCCAAAAATAAATGCCGGAATAATCCTGTTTCTCAACTGATAAGAAACTGATTTTTTGTACGCTTCATATTCTTCGGCACTGCGATGTTCATAATCGCGCGGAACCGGAATTGAAGTATCAAGCATTTTTTCAAGCATTGAAGCAACAGAACGTGCCGGTGCTTTATTCAAAACTTTTTCGATAACTTCAAATTCGGCGTCATCGGTAAATTCATCCTGGACAATCAAATTTTCAATCGCAAGACGGACATTTAAGGGATATTCGCTGAGATTTTTTCTGAAAATTTTATATTGTGCGTCAGAAAGAGTGTTCGGAGGAAGTTCATCGCCTTCAATAGCACTAGTAAAATCCGCTTCATCAAGATTTTCCTCATCAAAAGAAAGTGAAATTCCGTCAGTTTTAGTTTTGTTTTGAGATTTTTTTTCTTTATGATTTTTATTTTTTGAACTTTCCTCAGATTCTACATCCGTAAAACCGGCAATTTCAAAGTCACCATTATTATCAGAATCGTCAAAATTATCATCCGAGGCAGATGAATTCATGGCAGAATCAGTGTCTTGAATTCCAAAATCCATGCCTTCCATATCAGAAATATCAAAAACTTCCGGAACTTCCTGATTTTCTGTGTCAGAATCTCCTTCATCAAAAGTAAAATCGGCGTCAGAATTTGATTCTTCAAAGTCAAATTCATCTTCATCAGAATCAAAATCCTCTTTTTCAAAATCAAAATTGTCGTCTTCAGTTTTTTCATTAGAAGATTCTTCTGAAATTCCAAAATCTTCCAAACCACCAGTTTCTTCGCCACTAGCAGATTTTTTTTCGCCGTCGTTTTTATTTTCAGAAACTTTTTCTAAATCGGCAAAAACATCGCCAGTAAAATCTGATTTTTTATCCTCCGAACCAAAATCTAGTGGCTCGTCCATATCAGGCAAGTCTTCAAGTCCACCAATATCAAAATCGTCACCAGAACTGTCAGTTTTATGCCCATTGTCAATATCTTCCGTAAGACCGCTGGTATTCTGTCCATTATCAGAATCTTTTACAGAAAAATCAGTAACCGGAATGTCATCAATATCTTGCGTAACTGCGTCAGCTTCTTGTCCGCCATCAAATTCTTCCGAATAATTCTGCGAATTTTTTGAAGGATCGCCCAAACTAAAATCAAAATCACCGCCTTCAGGCACGTTTTCAAAAGAATCAGAATCAGGAATTTCAAAGTCGTCCAGATTAAACAAACCTTCGGGCGTCTTCGTATCTATGTCAAAATCACTGTCAGCAGAAGAATTTCCGTCATCAGAAAAATCTTCTGTTTTTTCAAAATCATCAGTTGTGGCATCTGAATCATCGTCTGTTTTATTTTGCTTTTCGTCATCTTCAGCAGGAATCAGTAAATCGGAAAAATCATCAGACGGCACAGAATCCAGCACGGAAGAATCAAAGTCCTCTGCGCCAAAATTTTCGTCAGATTTTTTAGAATCAAAATCAAGAAGCGAAGAATCAAAATCCGTACCAAAATCAGAATAATCAGTGCCAGAATCTTCATCCTCCGCCGATTTTTCCAAATTTTCTCCAAGATTTTCACTTTCGTCGTTTTTTAATATCTCGTCAGCGAGGGATTTTTTTTCATTATTATCAATTCCAAAAAGATTTTCAGTTTCAAAACTATCAGTTTCCGGAGCCTTTTCCTCAGATTTTTCAGTTTCTTCACCTTGATCAAATCCACCGCCAGAAAGCAGTGCCTCAAGATCCATGTCGCCAACAGAAATTTCCTTAGGTTCAATGGGGGCAATCTCAGGATGTTTTTCACTTTCGTCCATAAATTCAGAAAGATCAGGCATTTCGCCACCATTAGACTCATTATTAGAAAGATTAATTGGATTTACAAGAGAAGATAAATCAGGTGCCATAAAGGCAGGAGCCGGTTCGGTAGAATTATCAGATTTTGACGCGGAATTTCCAACAAGCCCGGCCAATTCAGAAAGATCTTCGTCCGCCTCTGCCGGTTTTTCAGCCTCAATTTCAGGCATACCAAGAACAAAGTCTTCAGAATCGTTAATATCCTCTACTGTTTTGGGAATAGGCACAGCGACAGGTTTTTCACCGCGACTGGCTCGAATCGTAACTTCATCGCCAATTGCAAGAAGATCGCTGCTAAACTTTTTGATTTGACTTAAGCCTGGCATATTCTAATTTTACCCCTCTTTAAACCCAAAATACAAGTAGACTTTCCACCATTTTATTTAACGGAATTTTTCAAAATTCACTTAAGATTTTTTTATGGGAACCTCTAAATAAAGCATTGAAAATGATTTTAAGGATACCCTCCTTATTATGGGCGCATCCCGGCGTGCAATTTTTCGGACAATTTCAATTTTCTGACATTTTTTTTTATGCAAAGGCAAAAGTACACGCCGGGTCAGGCTTTCCGCAATTCTGCCAGTGCTTCAAAATCCTCAGCACGCAAATAGCGTGCTTCCGGGTTTCCGCTTCGTTTGTTGAAACAAACTTCGCGGTTGCTCCAATCCTTTGCGCAAAAGTGGCCCAGAATAAAATCTCTAAAAAAGCATCGAAAATGATTTTTTAGAGATACCCTAAACTTTAATTTTCCCCCTCCGATATTTTATTTATGAAACTGAAAAAATTGATTTTTATTTTTTTGATTTGTTTATCCTCTGCCACAATTTTATTTGCCGCAGAAAAAACAACTAAAACGGTTTACAAAAATCATGAAATTGACAAAATTTTATACGATATTGAAAAGCCAGGTCAGCCACTTGTTACAACAGATTACATTATTTTTACGGCAAGCCCGGAATATCGCTACGTTGGCATTGCCTTTGACTACGAAAATTACAAAGTCGTTCATCCGTTCCAGGTTTTAACCGGTCAGAACGATGAAGGAAAAACTTACAGAAAAAATCTTTTTTACTGCTATACTCGCCAGCATAAATCCACAACGTTAAAATACCGCCTGGTAATTGACGGTTTATGGACGACAGATCCTTTAAATCCAAATAAAGAATACGACGACAGCGTTAATTTATATTTTTCAAAAGTTGAAGACCCGGACAGTATCCGAATTTTTACAACGGCACAAAACGACAGCACAATCCGCTTTATTTATAAAGGCGAAAGTGGCCTGGAACTTCATCTTGCAGGAACTTTTACATCCTGGGATCCATGGATTTACAAACTGGAAGAAACCTCTCCAGGATTTTACGAAATCAGCCTGCCATTACCGCAAGGAACTTATTACTACAACTATTTTCTAGGACTTACACCCTTACTTGACGAAACAAATCCAAACAAGGCGTACACAAAGGACGGAAGAATCGCGTCCGTAATAAATGTAAAGTGATTTTTACAAACTCTGTTAGGGGCTGATTAGAAAGCCGTATCATGCTGAATTTATTTCAGCATCTATTGCCAAATGGATTCCGAATCAAGTTCGGAATGACGGGGAAGTCTGAGATTTCGTGTCAAGCTTAGAATGACGTTAGAGTTGAGAGCTCAAAATGTCACACTGAACTTGCTTCAGAGCCGGAATGACACTAAAAAATGAACTTCTTAGGCAAGCCCGACTTTTTATGGGAACCTCTAAAAATTGCAATTTTTAGAGGTAAGTCTGTAAACGCGATGTTTTAATTCATGCTATATCAACGAATTAAAACTCGCACGTTTCTCTAAATAAAGCATTGTAAATGATTTTTTAGAGATGCCCTTATTTTTAGCGGAATTTCTTTGCCATCTTCATCAGCTGATTCATATCCATTCCTTTTAATGAACTCATATCCATGCCACCGGCACCGCCCATCATAGAGGGGTCAAGTCCAAACTGACTCATCATTTTTCCTTGCATTCCGCGGTTACGACTTACTTTTTTCATCATCAGCTTAGTTTTTTCAAATTGTTTTAAAAGTTTATTAACATCGGCAACTGTTGTACCAGAACCTTTTGCAATTCTCTTACGACGACTCGGTCCTATAATCAAGTGGTTTAATCTTTCTTTATAAGTCATACTTTGAATAATTGCCTGATTTCTTTTTAATCCGCCCATATCCATCTGGCTGGCATCTACACCGCTCATTCCAGGAATCATGTCAATAATTGACTGCATATTTCCCATTTTTGCAACAGACTGATACTGTTCAAGCATATCCTGCAAGGTAAATTCATTTCTCTGAAGCTTTTTCTGTAATTTTAGTGCTTGTTCTTCGTCAACCGTTTCCTGTGCTTTTTCAACCAAAGAAACAACATCACCCATTCCCAAAATTCTAGAAGCAATACGATCCGGGTGGAAACATTCAAAATCTTCAGTTTTTTCACCGGTGCCAATGAATAAAATCGGTTTTTGGGTAATTGTTCGCAAAGATAAAGCCGCACCACCGCGCGCATCAGAATCAAACTTTGTAAGAATAACACCCGTAAGCCCCAAC
Organism: bacterium; assembly: GCA_963648145.1. Taxonomy (GTDB): domain Bacteria; phylum Spirochaetota; class Spirochaetia; order Treponematales; family Treponemataceae; genus Treponema_D. Next base: position 6,991 of record CAVJCY010000088.1, read on the forward strand.
TGTTCATCAAAAGTTTTTGCAATATCAACTGCATTTTGACCGGTCATTGCATCTGCAACAAGCAAAACTTCAACCGGCGATGTTGCCTTTTTAATTTTTACAAGCTCGTCCATCATAGCTTCATCAATCTGAAGCCGTCCTGCAGTATCTATAATAATCGTGTCATATCCGCTTTTTCGTGCAAAATCTATGGATTCTTTTGCATTTTTAACTGCGTCCTTGCTGTTTTCCTTAAAAACCGGAACTCCAATTTTTGCGCCAAGCTGTGTCAACTGTTCAACAGCAGCCGGTCTTACAAGGTCACAGGCTGCAAGCAAAGGTTTTCTGCCTTCTTTTAAAAGTCGTGCCGCAAGTTTATGTGCCGCAGTAGTTTTACCAGCCCCCTGCAAACCAAGCATAAGAATTACAGACTGAGTATCCGGACCTTTTAAGTGTAAATCAGTTTTTTCATCGCCCAACATAGAAACCATTTTGTCATAAATGATTTTTGTGAACTGCTGACCAGGATTTACAGCTTTTAATACCTTTTCGCCTTTAGCTTCCTCAATAGTAGAATTTACAAAACGGCGGACAACACGTAAGTTTACATCAGCTTCAAGAAGAGCCATCTTGATTTCTTCAACTGTCTCTTCAATATTTTTTTCTGTAATTGTAGATTTTCCACTGATTTTTTTTATAATTCCGCTAAAAGTTCCGGTAATTTTTTCAAGCATGTATTTTCCTCAATAAGATTTTTGCAAAAAAAGTTTTATGATTTGAAGTTCTCTAAAAACTGCAATTTTTAGAAATCCCCTTTATTTTATTTCCAAAAGACTGTTTATAAACTGCTCAGGAGTTAATTCCTTATTTAAGACTTTGTACAATCCGTCACTAAGTGGCAATTTTATGTCCTTTTTCTTAGCAATTTCATGAACATACTTACAGGCAATTGCACCTTCCGGCAAATAACCTATTTTTCCAACGTTTGCAATCAAATCATCAATATCTTTAAATTTTGAAAGCATGTCGGTTTTGATAATATCCTGACCAAAACGGCGGTTTCTTCCATATTTACTTTTACAGGTAACGTCAAGGTCGCCTACCCCGGAAATACTCGTAAAAGTTTCTGCATGAGTCGCCCCCATTGCAAAACCTAACTTTTGAATTTCATTTAATCCAGCCGCAAGCAAAAGACTTTCGCAGTTATCACCAATCAAATCCGAAGTTTCAGAAATCGCATCTAGTGCACCATAAACAACTGCAATTACATTTTTTGCAGCGGCACAAATTTGCACACCAATTACATCAAAAGAAGAATAAACCATAAGCCCCGGAACTCTCAAAAGTTCACGAACCTTTATAGAATTTCGTGGATTATAAGAAGCAGCAACAAGTCCTGTGATTTTTCCAAGAGCAACCTCTTCAGCATGGCTAGGACCTGCAACATAAACTGTGCAGCCTTTGTAAACTTCTGGCAATGCGTTTTCTATTGTATCAATAATCAGTTCTGCACCGTTCGCAGTCGGCACAAAACCTTTTGTCAAAGCGGCAATCACGGTAGAACCATCTGCAATATTCGGTACATCAACAAATTTTTTAATTGTACTTGCAAGATAAAGTGATGGGGAAGCAATTATAAGAAATTCTTTTCCAGAAGCAACTTCCCTAATGTCTTTAGAAGCAGTAATTGTTGCATCCAGAGAATAACCCGGAAGAAATTTTTTATTTTCATGATCTTTGTTAATTGAATTTACAACTTCATCCTCAAGGGCCCAAATCTGAACCTTGTGTTTTCCTCTAGCAAGAGCCTGAGCCATACCAGTTCCCCAGGCACCTCCGCCAATAATTCCTACAGTTTTGCTTTCCATCATACTTTCCTATTTAATACCAACCGTCTTCGCAGTCTTTCCAGTCTACAAGTTCATATTCATTAAACCAAAGTTTAATTTCACGCTCAGCACTTTCATCACTATCTGAAGCATGAATAATATTTCGTGCAGTATGAATGCAATAATCTCCGCGGATTGTACCAGGCTGAGCATCTTCAGGCTTTGTAGAACCAACAAATTTACGCACAAGCTGAACACAATTATCAGCCTGCAAAACCATAGCAATAACGGGACCTGATGAAAGATAACCTACAAGCTCATCATAGAACGATTTGCCTTCGTGTTCTGCATAATGTTCTCCGGCCACTTTCTCATTTGCATGAACCATTTTTAAACCAACAATTTTAAAGCCTTTTTTTTCAAGTCGGCTAATAACTTCACCAACCAGACGTCTATTGATAACGCCAGGTTTTAACATAACAAAACATCTACTCATAGCACGCTATTATATTGCGATTTTGACTGTTAGTCACTACTGATTTTTTCCTGCTTTTTTTCAGGATTTTTACCTTCGTTTTAAAGGTTGCCCTTAAATCATAAATTAAAACTCACCATAAAACAGGTTCCTTTTCCACTTTGAGTTTCAAAAGAAATATTCCCGCCAAGGCTTTCAACTAACTGCTTTGTATGATAAAGTCCTATACCTCTTCCGCTTCCTTTTGTGGAAAATCCGTTTTCAAAAACTTTTTCTTTGATTTTTTCGTCAATTCCGCAGCCGGTATCCTGAACAGTGATTAAAAGTTTTCCTTTTTGAGTAAATACCCCAAATGTCAGTTTATTCCCGTCGGGACGTACTGCCAGATTACAGTTCATTGAATCAAGTGAATTTTCAATTAAATTTCCGGTAATTGTCACAAGAGCTTCGGAAGGCAGACTGATATCCGAATTTTTAAAACAAATTCCGTCCTGCAAAATAAATTTTACGTTACATTCTGAAGCCCTGGCAATTTTTCCAATCAAAAGTGCCGCAAAAGATGAATTTTCAATTGAATTCATAACTTTACTGACCGTTTCTTTTTGAATTATAGAAATATTTTCAATGTAGGAAACAGCTTTATCATACTCGCCAATTTGAATCAGCCCCAAAATCACATGAAGTTTATTCGTAAAATCATGATTATTTGCACGCATTGAATCAACAAGGAATTTTGTTCCTTCAAAATCTTCCGTAAAATTTAAAAATTCCTTTTTGATTTTTTTAAAAATTGTCGCGCAAATCAAAGCTTCAAGAACAATTGCCACAAAGGTAACACTCAAAAACAACAGAATCGTTCTGAAAGTCACCGTTTTTGTTGAAGTTTTCAACCTGATTGTCATGATAAATCCAGCAAATTTTCCATCAGAATCATAAATTGCAGAATAGGCACGATGCTGAGGACCTGAAGGACCAACTTCACTTTCTGTATAATAACCGCCTCCGTTATGCGCCGTAAAATCAGGAATTGTACCGTCATATTTTGTATTTATAAGCGAATGATTTGTGTGATAAACTCGGTTAAATTTTGAATCTACAATAGAAATTACGTCAACATCCGGCAAATCTGCAATTATGCCGTCCATATATTCACAAAGTTCCTCTTGAGAATAATTTTTTGTAAAAGAATAAAGTTTATTTATAAGGCGCGAAGTATATTCAAGATATTCATTAAAAGATTTATCATTGGAAGAAATATTTATAAACGCTCCTCCAACTGCCATAAAAACGGTAATAATTAAAATCAAAATTAATTCTGTACGCTGAATTTCTTTTCTGAGGGTGTTTAATGTTCCCTGTTTATTTTCCTTCACCATAAAAATACTATATCAGGGAATCTCTAAAAAGTTCAGGACTTTAGAAAGTAAAAAAAGTGTCGGGAATAAAAAATATTTTTTTATCTTTCGAAAAATTCTCGTTTCAAAATCATTTTGCTAATATTCAGTCATAACAAACGAAAAGGAAGTAAAAAGAAATGGGACAGATTTTTGAATCAGTTATGTTAATTTGTTTTGGTTTTTCATGGCCAATGAATGTAATGAAAGCTTATAAAGCACGCACTGCAAAAGGCACAAGTCTTGCT
>CAVJCY010000089.1:0-10889 GCA_963648145.1 bacterium
TATAAGAAGACCGTTCGTATTTGCGTGAAAACGTGAGTGCGGGCGGTCTTTTTTTGTTTAAAAAATTTTTGGAGATTGTAAGGGGGAATGCATGGACAATCAGGTGAAAAATCAGAAACTGTCAAATTTTAATCCTTTTGAAGAATTCTTTGTCATTGATTCTGATAATTTGGAGAGCGTTCAGTCAAAGTTGTACGGTTTTTGTATTCAGAATGGACAGTTTATTGAAAATGAAGCGGACGTTGATGAAAATAAGTTAAAGGGTGACGGAACGTATATTCTTGTAAAGCGTGATGGCGATAAAATAAAGATTTATCAGGATTTTTCTGGGGCGTATGGGCTTTATTTGTTTTGTAAGGATGAATATTTTGCGTTGAGTAATTCTTTTGTCAGACTGGTTGATTATGTAAAGAAAAATTACGATGTTACTGTTAATACGGATTTTACAAATGCTTTAATACCATGTGCGCTGTGTTCAATGTGTTATGATGAAACACCTGTCAATGAAATTTCCCTCTTGGATAGAGCTGTTATTGCAGAAATTGATGTAAAAAATAAAACTCTAAAACAAAAATTTATAGATTACTATGAAAACACTGTTGATGTTTCTTCAAAAGACGGTATTGAAATTCTTGACCGATGGCATGATAAGTGGGCAAAGCTTATTCGCAATATTGTTACTACCGATGAGGAGTTGCAGGCAGATTTGTCCGGAGGTTTTGACAGTAGAATGTCTTTTTCTCTTTTGGCTTCGTCTGATATTGATTTAGGTAAAGTTTGTATAAATTCTGCCCATGACGACAAACATACACACTCAGAAGATTATGAAATTGCCTCGCAAATTGCAGAGTTTTACAATTTTGAATTGAACAATAGAAGTCATTTTTCTAAAGAGCATTATAATTTTAGTCTTGAAGATTCTTTTAATATTTCTTTTTATACAAAACTTGGTTTCCATAAGCAGATGTATTTTAAATACCATAGATTCAAAAAGCCAAGATTTAGTCTTGGAGGTGCCGGAGGAGAATCTATCAGGGCATATTGGGACGCTGATTTTGAAAAGGGAATTTCTCACTTATCAGAAAGTTGTAAAAATTATCCTGATAGTGAAAATTTTAAGAAATCGATTGAGATTTTTTTAAGAGATGCGTATGCTAAAATCTGTAAAAAATTTGCTTCTTTTAGCAGAGTTATACACCCTATTGACAGTACTTGCAATTTATATCGTGAGGGGAGAGCTAGAAATCATTTTGGAAAGGCAAAAGTAGAAAGTTTCTTTTCTAATGCGTATGTACTTTCACCTTTGATGGATTCTGACCTTAACAGATTAAAACTTTCTGATGAAGAATGTTCTGATAGAAATCTGCTTATGACTATAATGTTTGATCGTTACAGTCCTAATTTGCTTGATTTCAAAATCCAGGGAAATCGCAAAATTAATGAAGAAACAATAAAATATGCAAAGAAAATCAATAAAATGTTTCCTTATTCAAAATCAAAGAGTGCCGAACCTGCACTGCCTGTTTTTAAAAATGGACAGAAAGTAAGGATTTTTAAGGAACTTGAAAAACCTGAAGTAGATTTGCCGGACAAACTTTTAAAACAGGTATTCTTAAAAGAAGATTTTAGAAAATTGTTTTCTAAATTATATGATGATTCGGTTTATGATAAAATTTACGAGCAGGCAGAAACAGGAAATTTCTTTCCTCTTGAAAATGTTTATGTTGCGACAGCAATCTGTAAAGTTTTAAATGATCAGATAAACGGAAAGAATTCCAAAGAATCTACTGTGGCAGAATTTGTTTTAAGTTTCTTGAATAGCAAAAATAATGTTACATTGCGTCATCATCCGTGGTTGTACAATTACATTACTGGCAGGCTTGATGTCTTTTTTACAAATTCAAAACCCGGCGATCTTGAACTACTTGAAATAAAAGATGATTTTGCAATGCTAGAGACTCCAAAATGGATGATTGATACGAGTAAGTGCGGTTATGTAATTCATTCAACGTCCGGAAAGCTTTGTGTAAAATTACGCGCTAATATTGCTGGTGATTTGATAATTTTCCTCAGAGGAAAGGATGTTCGTGATGATAATGGAAACAGAATTCCATTCTATCTTGATTACACAAAATTTATGGTGAACGGCGAAGTTATTTTTTCTGATTTACATTCTATATGCCACGACAAATCTTACAAAGTTATCGTCAAATCTGAAAAAGGCACTGAAATTGAATTATATGTTGAATGGCAGCCTCATAATCCAAGAAAACCGCTTTAGCAATAACCAGTAAAAAAGCCCAGAATAACGTGTACTTTAAGGGCATCTCTAAAAATTGCAATTTTTAGAGATGCCCTTAAATAAAGAAAGTTTTATCCGGGCTTTTTTTACCAGATGCCTTTAATATCCTATGTCGTCTATTTCCTGTAATTCTGCTGAATAAAATTTTGAGTTGTTTTTTCCATTTTGTTTTACAAAGTAGAGTGCTGAATCGGCTTTATGATAAAGTTCTTTGAATGTCGTGCCCTGTTCTGGGAAAATTGAAATTCCAATACTTGCAGTGAGCGTCACAGAGTTTTTATCATTAAAATAATCTTCGCTTAAGGTTGAACATAGAGTTGTGGCTTTTTGTGAAACAATCATTTTTGCAGTGTCAAAACTTAAATTGTTTTTAAAACACATAAAAATGCAGAATTCATCTCCTCCCGTACGACCAATTATGTCTTTTTCCGAAAAAATGAGTGAAATTTTCTTTGCAGAATTTCTGATTGCAAGGTCTCCCATTGAATGCCCCATTATTCCGTTTATATTTTTTAGATTGTCAAGGTCAATAATAAACATTGCACAAAAAGAATCTGGCGGAAGATTATCCAAATAACGATTGATTTTCTTTTCACTGTAGTTTTTATTTAAAAGACCTGTAAGTTTGTCAGTTTCAGCGATTGCTTTGTCATCGCGTTGCTGTCTTAACTGAGCAGTGTTCACATTTATGATTTTTCCGACCAGTTTTTCACTTTCAAGACCTTTTTTTTCTACCTTTGAGCCTGATATTCTGAACCAGTAAAACTGATTATCTGCACATTTAAATCGTATTTCGTTTGAAAAAGTCTGAGTGTATTGAATCAGAAATTCCTTCAACTGAATTATTACGGATTTGTCGTCTTCATGGATTCTGGAAATGAAGTCGTTAAAAAATTTCTGTACCGGGAAGATTTTTTCCCGCGTATTTAAAATAAAATCTGTGTCACCGGTAAAAGTAATTTCCTGTTTGTGAAGATTCAATTCAAAACTGATTGACTGTATTTGAGAAAATCCTGTGATAAGTTTTTCATTTTCGTTTTCAAGTCTTTGATTTGATTTAATCAGATTTTGCAGAAAATACGTAAATACTACGAACGCAAAAACGACAATCACAAGCGTAAAATAAACTGGGTAAGAATAAACTTCTTCCTGATGTTTTATGTAGTTGTAAGGATAAACGCAGGCTAGCGTCCAGTTTTCAGAATTAAGTTTTGAAATTATGCAGGTAAATTCATTGCCGGAAATTTGATAAATTTTGTAGGAAGTTTGATTTTTAGCTCTTAGTTCATAAAAAATATCAGACTGAGTTTTTGTAAAAAACGCTGAAAATCGTTCTTTTTCAAAAAGTGGAGCAAAATTATTGTAATTTTCTTCTGAAAAGGATTCTTTATTTGAAGCAATCACAGAATTTTCGTTGGAAAGTATAAAATAAATGCAGTCTTTATCTTCTGAAGGAGCGTTAAAATAACTTTCAAATTCTTGATTTGAAATTAAGTCTTCACTTGAAAGTTTTTTATTTGATTTTAATTTTTTAGTTTGAATTCTATAATCAATCATCAAGGCATGATGCGCTGTGTGATCTTTTATAGTTTTGATTGCAAATTCTTTTGTTTTTTTGTTTTGTTTTGTTTCAAAAAACACAAGGGCATACGTAATTGCAATAATCAGGAATACAAATGAAAATGTCAGATAAACTTTATTTTTGCCCGTCATTTTTTTTTATAACTCTCTTTTTTATTTAAGGGAATCACTAAAATTGTAATTTTTAGAGATTCCCTTAATTTTAACTTATGTTTATTGTGAAGTAAACAAATTTTGAACCAAATAACTGGCAGACTTTTGTAAAAAATCCAATTGAGAAGTTGCTCCAAAATGTTCTATTGAGAAATTCATTGCAGGAAAATCTTTTTTGATTCTCTGTAAAATTTCAGTCATAGGAAGAATGCCGCTTCCTGTTTGTACGGGCGAAAGGCAAGGGCCTCTATCTTTTGTGTGAACATTTACCATGTAGGATTTTAATTTTTCGTAGGAATTCAGGGCATTTTCGGTGCTGTATTCAAAGTTTCCTGTGTCAAAAGTCCATTTTAAGCCCGGAACATTTTGCAAAAACCATAAAATCTGATTTGTTTTGCAAACCGGTGATTTATTGTCATCAAAATCTTCAATTGTGACCGTGATTTTTTTTTCAAAAGCGTATTGAACTGCCTTGCAAAGCATTTGCTTTATCTGTACAGATTTTGGATTTATTTCAAGTTTTCCGGCTGTTTTTTTATAATCCGAACAATCATCAAATTGTTTTGCCTCGTCCTCTGTAAAAAATCCCGGAACAATAAGAACTTTTTTGCAATTTAAGCGGTTTGCACGATTAATATGGTCTTTTGCCTTTGAAAAATCTGTTGAAGAATCCCAATTGTAAAAATCATAAATGCAATTGTAAGAAAATCCGGAGTTTTGAATAATTTTTTCGTAATCAGGATTATTTACAAGTGTCTGATTGTTTATTTCTAGTGCGGAGATTTTCCATTCCCGGCAGAGTTTTAAAATTTCTGGAACACTTTTGCCACTTTGTTCACAGGATTCTAAAATGTGATCAAAAAAACAAGAAATTTGATATTGCGACATATTATTTTATTTCCTGACATTCCAAAATTTTATTATTTTTTTGAGGATTATAAGCCCAGTAAACCGCATTTTTTATAATTTGCTGGATTTCTTTTTGATAATAAACAGGATATTCTTCGTGACCGGGCTGAAAGTAAAATATTTTTCCTTTTCCGCGGGTAAAAGTTACGCCACTTCTAAAAACATAACCGTTAGAAAACCAGCCCGTAAAAACTACGTCGTCTGGTCGCGGAATGTCAAAATATTCCCCGTACATTTCTTCATCTGGGATTTCTATGATTTCTGGAATTCCCTGTGCAATAGGATGGAGTGGGGCGGTACAAAAAAGCCGTTCTTTTTCGACATGTTTCCATTTTAGCGTCATGGAAGTTCCGAGTGTCAGTTTCATCGGTTTTGAAAAATGTGCAGAATGAAGTCCAATAAATCCCATTCCTGAAAGTATGTGTTGCTGAATATCTTGTGCAACTTTATCTGAAAAATCATTTTGTCTTGCGTGGCTCCAGAAAATTAAAACATCGGTTGAATCAAGAATTTCCGTTGAAAGTCCGTGATTTTCTTCATTGAAAGTTGCAGTTTTTATATTCAGATTTTGGTCAGATTCGCGAAGAAAATCTTTTATGCAGTTATGAATGCCGTTCGGGTAGATTTTTCTGATTCCTTCGTATTCGTTTTCATGTATGAATTCATTATAAATTGTTACGTTTATCATATTTTTGACCGCACGTTTTCCTTATTTTTCTTAAGGTAACCTCTAAAAATTGCAATTTTTAGAAGTTACCTTAAAAATATTTTTTCCAAGTGTTGTACAAATTTTTTGCGGAAGTGAACTGAACAGCATTTATGCCAAGTTCAGCCGCAGATTTTATGTTTTCTGCCTTATCATCCGTAAAAAATGCATATTCTGGTTTAATATTTTCCGCCATCAAAATCGTTTTATAAAAAAGAGAATCAGGTTTTGCAAATCCGATTTTATTTGAGGCGTAAGTTTGATCAAAAAACTGATAGTCGCCACGTTCAATATGATTTTCCCAATGGCTTTGAATTGTATTTGTTGCGCAGATTACCCGATGTTTTTTTCTTAGATTTTTTATAATTTCTACAGTTTCTTCATTAATCTGAGGATGAAAAAAAAGTCTGAATAAATCTGTGAAAGCCGTTGCTTTACCGCAATTTTGTGCATTCTGATTAAAAATCTGCCAGAAAACAGAAGTTTCAAGTTTTCCAGTTTCAAGTTTATGCCAGATATTTTTTTCGTCGGTTTTGCAAATTTCCAGAAATTCGTCTTTGGTGATGGATAAATTTTCATAAACTTCATCCATGTCAAAATTTGTGGTTACAACGCCACCCATGTCAAACATAAAAAGCATACGTTGATTATAAAAAATAAAGTCTTTAGAAACAATGCTTCGAATTTCAGTTTTATTTTTCTGTAATGCCGAGCATTTGCTTTACTGTCCGCCATCCGAGCATGGCACATTTTACTCTTGCTGGCATATGCGAAATGTCTTGAAGGGCAGCCGCTTCGTCAAGTTGTTCTAATTCGCTGTCTGTTACTGTTCCTTTTATCATGCGGTCAAAAATGTCTGCAAGTTTTAAAGCTTCTTCTTTTGATTTTCCGATTATTAAGTCTGCCATCATATCTGCACTTGCCTGTGAAATTGCGCAACCGCTCCCTTTAAAACTTGCGTCTGTGATTTTATCGCCGTCAAGTTTTAATTGAAGGGTAATCTGGTCGCCACAACTTGGATTTACGCCTTCTAGGCAGAGCGAAGGTGTGTCCATGTCCTGTTTGTGAGCAGGGTTTATGTTATGTTCGTTTAGGATTTCTCTGTAAAGTTCTTTTGTGTCCATTTTTAAACCTCCAGTTGGGCGTTACGGGCAGCAAGGAAGAGAGAGTGCCCGTAGAAGGGGGTACGCGCAACCGTGTGCGCGTAGGGGGAAAGCTTTCCCCCTCATTATCTTGGGAATCTCTAAAAATCATTTTTGATGCTTTTTTAGAGATTTCCTTTTAATCCTTGTAACCCGACCAAGTCCTGATTTTAGCAATTTTTTGAAGAAATGTATCTATTTCAGATTCGGTGTTGTAAAAATAAAGGCTTGCGCGAGCGGTCGACTGCTGCTGCAGGTACTGACCAAGCGGTTGCGCGCAATGGTGACCGGCACGAATTGCAATGTGCTCGTCGCTGAGGAGTGTCGCAATGTCGTGAGGATGAACGCCGTCAATTGTGAAAGTAACGATTCCACAACGTTTATTGCCGTCTTTTGAACCAATAATATTTACGTGTGGAATGTTAAGAAGTCCGTTTATAAGCCGCGTGGCAAGAGCATTATCGTGTTCCGCAATATTTTCAAGGCCGACTGACTGAATATAGCGGATTGCGGCGGCCATTCCAACAGCGTCCGCGGCACTTACGGTTCCGGCTTCAAATTTGTGCGGAACTTCAGCCCAGGTTGCATTTTCGCGGGTGACATATTCAATCATTTCGCCTCCGGTAAGGAACGGAGGCATTGCTTCTAACAGCGGAAGTCTAGCGTAAAGTGCACCGATTCCCATTGGACCACAAAGTTTATGACCGCTCATCACAAGAAAATCGGCTCCAAGTTCTTTTACATTTACGCGAAGGTGTGGAGTAGACTGTGCTCCATCGACAATCATAACGGCACCGACTGCATGAGCGGCGGCGGAAAGTTTTTTAATTGGATTTGTAACGCCTAAAACGTTGCTGACGTGTGTAACTGAAACAATTTTTGTATGAGAATTGATTTTTGAGTTGATTTCGCTATCTGGAATAATGCCACTTTCTCTGTCGCATTCAAGATAGACGAGTTTTGCTCCGGTTTGACGGCAGACTCTTTGCCAAGGAACAATGTTTGAGTGATGTTCCATGATGGAAATGCAGATTTCATCGCCTTGTTTTACGTTTGCAAGACCATAAGAATAGGCGAGGAGATTTAAACTTTCTGTTGAATTGCGGGTGAACACAATTTCAGAAGGCGTTTCTGATCCGATGAACGCAGCGACGGTTTTTCTTGCATCTTCATACGCTTGAGTTGCACGTTCACTAAGATCATAAAGACCGCGCAGAGGATTTGCATTTTCCGTTGCATAAAAATGTGTCATGGCATTCAATACGATGAATGGGCGTTGTGCGGTTGCGGCACTGTCCATGTAAATAAGTCCGTTGTTTTCTGGGCTTGTGTGTTCGTCTATAGCCTTAAAAAAAGGAAAATCTTTTCTGTATTTATTCATAGCGGTGCCTTTTTTATGAGTTTGAATCGAGCCATTGGCTGATTTTGTTTTTAATTTCTTCGTCTGGAATTGTGTCTGCGGCGGCTTGAATTTTTGCGCGGGACATAATTTTTTGAGCCTGCTCTTCGCTGATTCCGCGGGTTTGCATGTAAAAAAGAATGTCGGAAGAAAGACGACCGATTGTAGAACCGTGTTCGCCTTCAACATCATCTTCATCACAAAGAATTACCGGAAGGCTTTTGTTTACAGTTAACGGAGACAGAACAAGAGATTCTTCCATTTCGTTACCTTTTGCGCCCGAACAGCCTTTTTTTAAGTCGATTGTGCCACGGTAAACTTTTACTGCGTTGTCTTTTAGACTTCCGTTCACTTTCATATCACAGACAGTTTTTTTACCGGTGTGATAAACAATATGATTCATATCAAGATACTGATTATTCTGTACAAGATATGCAACATTAGATTTGAATTGTGAATTATTGCCACAAAGCAGAGTGTGAAGCCCTGAATCAACGTGAAGTCCGCCAAGTTCAATCTGAGTGAATTTTACAGAAGAATTTTCCTGGCATTTTGCAGTTGTGTCATCAAGAAAAAGTGCCTTGTTTCCAAGAATCTGAACTTTTATGACGTGAAGTTCTGCGTTTTCTTCTGCAAGAATTTTAGTTTGAGTGATGGAAGTTCCAGCATTGCCACTGTAAACAAAAATCACTGTTGCAGAAGAATCTTTGAGAGCATAAATGTATTGTTCTGAAACAGAAGACGCTGTAAATTCAAAATTGAGGACGAGAGGTTTTTCAGTTTTTCCGGTGATTTTTATAAATTCCGGTGAAGAAATGCCTGAGTCAACAAAATTACCGGCACAAGACTTGAGATTTTTAGTTTTGGAATCAACGACCGGTTCTGAAATTTCTTTTCCGTCAATCGTACGCCTGTCTTTTTGTTTTGGTGAAGAAATATTAAAAACGCCACTGTATAAGGAAAAATCTTCTGAAGAAAGCCCATTTGCAGAATTAAAATCAGAAATTTCAAATCCGGAAGGTATTTCTTTTACAAAAAATTTTTTTTCTTCAAAACTGGTATTGAAAGTCACTGTATCGTTGTTTGATTTCAGCCAATTCCAAGTTATTGAAGGAACCTGATTTATTTTGTATGTATTTTCACTCATAAAAATTTCTCTCAAAAATAATTACATCGTACCTTTCATTTCAAGGCGGATAAGGTTATTCATTTCCACGGCATATTCAAGTGGCAATTCTTTGCTGACAGGATTTGCAAAACCTGAAACAATCATGCTGCGTGCTTCTTCTTCGCTGATTCCGCGCGTCATAAGATAAAAAATCGCGTCGCTGCTGATTCTTCCTATTTTTGCTTCGTGACCTACGTCGCAGTCATCAGTAAGAATTTCCATTGCCGGGATTGTGTCAGAACGGCTTTTGTTATCAAGCATAAGGCTTTGGCAGGAAACGCTTGCTTTTGCGCCTTTTGCATTTTTGCCGATATAAACGGCAGAACGGTAAAAACTTTCTCCGCCACCTTTTGAAATTGACTTTGTTGTTATAAGACTTGTTGTGTCCGGCGCAATATGAACCATTTTTGCACCAGTATCAAGGCTTTGACCGTGACCTGCAAAGGTTACGCCGGTGAATTCTGAGCGTGCTTTGCGGCCAACCAAATCTGATTCCGGGTAAAGATATGAAACGTGGCTTCCAAAACTTCCAGAAATCCATTCAATACTTGCATTTTCTTCAACTCTGGCCCTTTTTGTGTTCAAGTTGTACATATTTTTTGACCAGTTTTCTATTGTTGAATATCTGAGGTGGGCACCTTTTTTTACAAAAAGTTCAACGCAACCGGCATGAAGGTTAGCTTCGTTATATTTTGGAGCGGAACAACCTTCAATAAAATGCAAGTCTGCGTCCTCGTCAACAATAATGAGCGTGTGCTCAAATTGTCCGGCACCTTTAGCATTCAGCCTGAAATAAGACTGCAACGGAAAAGAAAGATGAACTCCCTTTGGAACGTAAACAAATGAACCGCCGGACCAGACTGCCCCGTGAAGTGCTGCAAACTTGTGGTCATGAGGTGTAATAAGAGTCATAAAATATTCTTTTACCATCGATCCCCATTGTTCAGATTTGAGTGCTTCTTCAAATCCCATGTAAATTACGCCCTGTTTTGCAACTTCATCCTGAACATTATGATAAACTAATTCAGAATCATATTGAGCACCCACACCGGCCAAAGATTTTCGTTCCGCTTCCGGAATTCCAAGTTTTTCAAAAGTGTCTTTAATATCTTGCGGAACGTCTTCCCAGTTGCCGCTCATATTCGTTTTTGGGCGAACGTAAGTTGCAATTTGCGCCATATTCAAACCTTCAATTCCAGGACCCCAGTCCGGAACTTTCAGGCGGTTGTATTCTTCTAGAGATTTAAGGCGGAATTCTTTCATCCATTCAGGATCGCCTTTTTCTTCGCTGATTTTTGAAACAATTTCTGCCGTAAGCCCAGATTCAATTCTGTAGGAATTCTGTTCGTTTTCTTCGTAGCGGAAATCGTAAAAATCTCTGTTTATATCATCTACCTGTGTTTTATTTTCTGCCATAGTTGTTTTTCCACCCCCGGTTTTATAAAAATCAGAGGCCAGAATATCTGATTATTTTAGGAACCTCTAAAAATTGCAATTTTTAGAGGTATCTTTGAAAACGCGATGTTTTA
>CAVJCY010000090.1:0-10455 GCA_963648145.1 bacterium
ACTCGCCGGTATCTCTAAAAAAGCATCGAAAATGATTTTTTAGAGATACCCTAAAATAAACGGTGAAAAGTTTAAAATATGAATAAAAGTTTAAAAAAAATTTTGTTTTTTTTGATTTTTACAGTCTCGTTCATTAATTTTTCCTGCAAAAAACAAAAGGAAGAACCGGTCGTTTTTGATTCTTCATATCCGCTTTCTCTTGCACCGGATGTTCAGTGGGCTTTAGTTACAGCACCTTACGCGGCATTTCGTTTAAATCCTTCCTGGGATTCTGAAATTTCTGCAAATTGTCGTAGCGGAGAAGTTTTGCAGGTAATGGGATTTTGTCGGACAAAAAACGAAAGAAAAAATACTTCTTATACAAAGTGGTATCTTTTTGAACAGGGGTGGCTTTCTGCTGAAACTATTTCTGTTTATTCAAACCGCTATAAAGCTCAAAAAGCCGGAGAAAAATTCAACAAATGATAATTGCAGAAATTGGAACAAGTCACGAACGTTCTGAACAAAAGGCTAGAAATCTTATTGATACGGCAGCAGATGCTGGTGCAGATACAATAAAATTTCAGTGGGTTCATGCTGATGAAATTCTGCATCCTGACACAGGTTTTGTAAAATTACCTACCGGAAATATTCCTCTTTACGAAAGATTTAAGCAACTTGAATGTCCGATGGAATTTTATAAAAAAATGCTTGATTATGTTCATCAAAGAGGCTGTAAATTCTGCTGTTCTCCTTTTGGTCTAAAATCAATGAAGGAACTTTTGAGCATAAATCCTGACGTTGTAAAAATTGCCTCCCCGGAATTAAATCACTACAAAATGCTTGTGTTTTTGCGTGACTACAGAAATAAACAGATTTCAGACGGAAAATCTCCTGTCCCGGTTGTTTTGTCTTCTGGAGTTTCAAAACTAGCGGATATAGAAACGGCGATTGATATTATTGGCCGGCAAAACGTAACTTTACTTCACTGTATTACAAGTTATCCCGCTCCTGAATCTGAATATAATTTAAAATTAATAACAAATTTAAAGAATATTTTTGGAATTGAATGTGGTGTAAGTGATCATTCCCTGGATCCTGTTTTAGTTCCGGCTTTAAGTATTGCCTGTGGTGGAACTGTAATAGAAAAACATATTACTTTGAGTCGTAAAACTTCCGGGCTTGATGACCCTGTAGCCCTTGAAGGCGAACAGTTTGCCTTGATGGTTCATGTTGTTCATCAGTGCGAAGCAACATTAAAACATTATGGAATGGAAGTTGGCGTTAAACGAATTTTCCACCAGCTTGGTGAACAGTTTGGTGAACAAAAAATAACTGAAGTTCTTGGCGATGGTGTAAAAAGACTTGCCGCGTCAGAAAGTGCAAATTACGGAAGAACAAACCGCAGCCTTCATTACATGAAAAAATTATACAAAGGACACGTAATTCAAAACGGCGATGTTGAAATTTTACGCACGGAAAAAGTTCTGTCCCCAGGAATTTCTCCCGAATTTTACGACCAGATTCAAGGTAAAATCTTAAGAAAAGACATAACTTCCGGAGCTGGTGTGCAGTGGTCTGATTTTTAGGCAAGCACAGAAGCAATCAGATTCAAGCCGTCTAGCGTAAGATTTGCGTCAACAAAATCAAACATATTTGTAATTGGTGAAAGCATGCTGTTTAAACCGCCAGTTGCAATTACCTTTACATTATCAGATTGTGTTCCGGTTTCTTTTTCCATATCGGCTTTCATCTCTCTGATAAGAGATTCTACAAGACCTTTGTAACCGAATAGAATTCCAGACTGAATTGAAACAATCGTGTTTTTGCCAAGACTTGACGGGGGAATTTCTAATCCAACGGAAGGTAATTGTGCCGTATTTGTAAAAAGTGAATTAAAAGCAGTCCTTATTCCTGGTGCAATTGCAATGCCCGCAATATTTCCGTTTTTATCAATCGCTGTAAAAGAAAGTGCCGTGCCAAAATCGCAGACAATGCAAGGAGTTTTATATTTTATCCATGCACCGTAAGCGTCGCTGTAAAGGTCAGTTCCAATTTCGTGAATGGCAGTTTCTGGAATTTTTACCGAAAGTTTTTTATAAACGTCCGGACCTAGAATAAAAGGCTTTTTTCCTGTTAATTTTTGAGTGACGGTAACAAAAGGTCCCGTTAAAACCGGTACAACTGAACTGATTATTGTTTTTGTGATTTTTGAAAGGTCAACTTTCTGATCATTTAATAAAAATCTTACGATTGTAAAATATTCGTCGCCAGTTTTTTTAGAATCTGTTGAAATTCTGAAAATATTGATGATTTTGTTATTTTCAAAAATTGCACATTTTATATTTGTGTTCCCAATATCAAAAACTAAAGTCATAAAATACCCGTAAAGACTAAAAAAATAATATCTGTTATTATACTGATTAGGTGATTTTATGAAAACAAATGCATTAAAGGGAATGAAAGATATTCTGCCACAGGAGCAGAAACTTCGCGATTATATTCAGAATAAAATTCTTGAAACTTACCGTTCAGCCGGTTTTGAACGGATTTCAACGCCAATCATTGAAGATATTGAAAATCTTGATAAATCTGATGGCGGTGACAATTTAAATCTTATTTTTAAAATTCTTAAACGTGGAGAAAAACTTGACGAAGCTGTTGCCACAGGAAATTCAAAAGAATTTTCTGATATGGGGCTTCGTTATGATTTAACGCTTCCTCTTACACGTTTTTATGCCGCAAATAAAGAAAATCTTACAAATCCGTTTAAGGTTATTCAGACTGACCGTGTTTATCGTGCAGAACGCCCACAAAAAGGCCGTTTACGCGAATTTATTCAGTGCGATATTGATATTCTAGGTGATTCTTCTAACAATGCGGAAGTTGAACTGATTGACGTTACCGCCCGTGCAATGATGGCAATTGGTTTTAAGGATTTTACTATAAATATTAATGACCGCCGAATTTTAAGAAATATGCTTTTGACAATGGGGTTTAGTACTGAAAGTCTTGATTCTGTTTGCATTTCATTTGACAAAATGGACAAAATTGGTGCTGATGGTGTAAAAGCTGAACTTGTTGAAAAGAATTTTCCGGAAAATGCAGTTAATGCTCTCTATGATTTCATTTCTTCCGGAGCAGAAAATATTACTTTGGAGCAGGTCGCTTCTAAATGTTCTGACCTTTCTGTTGCTGATGATTTGAAATATATAATTGCAGAATCAGAAAAGGTTGCAGGCGGAAAATATAAAATTGCCTATTGTCCGAGCCTTGTACGCGGACAGGGGTATTATACCGGCGCAGTTTTTGAAATTGCTTGCCCACAGTTTAGCGGAGCTGTTGGTGGGGGCGGGCGTTATGATAATCTGATTGGAAAATTTACAGGACAGGCGGTTCCGGCCGTTGGTTTTTCAATTGGATTTGAAAGAATTTGCGGCATCCTTTTAGAGCAGTGTTACAAAATTCCAGATGAAAAAGAAAAATGTGCAGTTTTGTACGAAGAAGGAATTGATTTTGCTGAAGTTTTACGAAAGGCCGAAGAATTGAGAAAAGATTATAATGTTGCCGTTTTTAAAATGAATAAAAAAGCCGGTCCTCAGTTTGCAATGCTTGAAAAAAATGGATTTACAAAATTTGAAAAAATGAAAAAATAATTTTTTTTGAATCTCTAAAAACTGCAATTTTTAGATTCCTTTTGAGTGAGGGATTGTAGCCGCGTAAGCGGTTCGGACTTGCAGTGCAAGTCTGAACGAAAAAATTGCACTACAAAGAATAAAAGAATAAAATCCTTGCGAAAAAAAATGTTTTTTATGATATTTGAAAAAATGCTTTACATAAACTGCAATTTTATAGCGCAAAAGCCCGACCCGAAGCGCAACTTTTCTTGAAATTTGAAAATTACAAGAAGACTGCGCGAAGGGGCACTTCCAGAAATCATAGAAATCAAAAGATATTGACAGAAAATCTTTAATTTTGTACTGTTATGTAGTCATTTTTAATAGAATTATTAAAAGACTCGTGTTTCTCACGGGTCTTTTTTGTTATAGGAAAAATTTTATGGAATATACAGATTATAGTTCAATAAAATATTACCCGGAATGTTCGGTGCTTGTTGAAGGTTTGGGGTATAAACTTGTTGAATTAAAGATTGTGCCGGGTAAAACTGTTACAAAAATTTCTGCGATGATTACTCCGTATTCAAATGATGTTGATTTGGGAGTTAATGATTGTGCAAAAGTTCACCGGGTTTTGTTGCCGCGTCTTGAAGCACTGCTTGGCACTGAAGATACTTCCATGGAATTAACAAGTCCTGGAATTGAACATAACATAAAAAATGCAGCGGAATTTGAAGTTTTTACGGGGCGTTCAGTTCGTGTATGGGATAAGACAATTAATGACTGGAACAGTGGTGTTGTAAAATCCGCTGATAAAAAATCTGTTACGTTGGAAAAAGAGAGTGGTGAATTGCAAACCGTTCTTTATGAGAATATAGCAAAAGCAAAATTTATTTATGGGAACCTCTAAAAATTGCAATTTTTAGAGCTAACTTTAAAAAACTTATACTAAAATCAAGGAGGCTTAATTATGTCAGAAATGGCAGAAGCTATCCGCCAGTTGATTCAGGAAAGAGGTTATTCTGAAGAATCAGTACGGCAGACAATTGAAAAAGCGCTGAAAGCGGCTTACAAAAGAACTTATGGAACAGATGAAAATGCAATCGTAACTTTTGAAGATGATATGTCAGATGTTTCACTTTTTTCGCGAAAAGTTGTTATTGACGGTGTTTATGATCCTGTTAAAGAAATTGAACTTGAAGATGCAAGAAAACTTGTTCCGGATATTGAAGAAGGCGATGAAATTGATATTCTTGAAGATCCGAAAACTTTTGACAGACAGGCAGTTTCTAACGGTAAACAGACCGCACATGTTGGTTTGAATGAAACTTATAAAAATTCACTTATAAATGAATATAAAGATAAAATTGGTGAAATTATCATTGGATATTACCAACGTGAACATAATGGAAATATTTATGTTGATTTGGGTAATTCGGGAAAAATTGAAGGATGGCTTCCTGCTAAATATCAATCAAAACTTGAATTCTACGAAAAAAATGACAGAATCAAGGCTTTGATTGTTGATATAAAAGCTACAAATTCAGGAATTCAGCTGGTACTTTCAAGAAGTGACCCTAAACTTGTAAGTTCTATTCTTGAAAAAGAAGTTCCAGAAATTGCTGATGGCACTGTAGAAATTGTAAGAATTGTTCGCGATGCCGGATACAGAACAAAAATTGCCGTTTCTACAAAATTTGAAGGCGTAGATCCTGTTGGTGCGTGTGTTGGACAGAAAGGTTCGCGAATTCAGAATGTTATCCGTGAACTTTTGAACGAAAAAATTGATGTTTTAAGATATGAATCAGATCCTGTTGAATTTATTAAGAATGCACTTTCTCCAGCTCAGGTTGAAAAAGTTGTGATTCTTGATGCAGAAAAACGTCAGGCACTTGCAATTGTTGATGACAGTCAGTTCTCTCTTGCAATTGGCCGTCAGGGGCAGAATGTTCGCCTTGCAAATAAACTTTGTGACTGGAATATTGACGTAAAGACTGTTGAACAGGCTAAAGATATAGATTTTTCTGCTATCAGTACAGTTCAGAATGCAAAGAATCTCTTTTCGGATGACGTTTTTGATGAAAATGCTGATGAAGAAATTCTTACGATTGCAGAACTGCCTGGAGTAGACAAAAAACTTGCAGATTTGCTTGCACAGAATGGTATTTCTGATGTTCAGGATTTTGTTAATGCTTATGATGATAACGCAATCAACATTGAAGGTATTACAGCAGAAGAGCTTGAAACTGTAAATAATCTGATTAACGAAAGTTGTGAAGTTGTGGACGAAAATGCTTCAGAACAAAATACTGAAACTTCACAAAATACAGAAAGTTTTGCAGAAGAAATTGCAGCAGAGGAAGATGAATATTTCTGTCCTGAATGTGGTGCAAAAATTACTCTTGATATGACAAAATGTCCAGAATGTGGATGTGAGTTTGAATTTGAAGAGGACGAGGATAAATAAGTAAATGGCAGATGAATCAGAAAAAAAACAATCGTATGTAGTACACAGAAAGCCACAGGCTCCTGTAAATCAGAATAACTCAAAAAACCAGGCAAATCAGGCTCAGAATGCAAATGCTGCCTCTGGACAAAAGAAACGTGTTGTAATTGTAAGAAAATCACAAGTCGCTTCTGATGCAGTTTCTGCAAAAACGCCTGCTGATGTTGTAAAGAAAGAAAATGTCAGAGTTGTTGTAAAAAAAGCTGATTCATCTGTTGTTCAGAATGAAAATAAATCAGCCGTTACAGAAAATCCTGTTTCAAAAACTGAAAAAAATATTTTGGAAAAAAAATCTGTTGAAAAGCCACTTTTGGAAAAAGCTTCTGCAGAAAAAACTTCAGCTGAAAAACCATCTCAGATGGTGGCAAATCCTCAGCGTCGTGCAACAACTTTTGAACTGAATCCTTCAAGACCAAACGTAAAGGCCGGAAATCTTTCTGACAGGGGAAGAAACAATAACAGTTACAACAGAAATGGTTATAATCGTGACGGAAATAACGGCGGTTTCCGCGGATACAATAATTATAACAACAACGGTCAGAATAACGGACAGAACCGCGGGTATAATCGTGACGGCGGTGGTTTTAACGGAAATCAGGCACGCCAGAGTTATCAGAATCGCGAACGCGACAATAATAATCGCGACGGCAACGGATTTAATGGCGGTTACAGAAATAATCAGAATGGCCAGCGTTACGGAAATAATCAAAACAGTGGTTTTAATCGTGGCGGACAGGGGGGATATAACCGCGGCGGTCAGGGACAGAATCGTTTTGGTTCAAATGGTCAGGGCGGCGGATTCAGACCTAGAACTGGTGGAATGGCCGCTGCAGCTCCTCTTCCAATAGATCAGGGCAGAAGTCAGGGAAAAAAGGCTGCTTTCAAGGGTAAAAAACAGGTTTATAACCGTAAGGACGAAGAGCAGTATGATGATAAATTCTTTGAACAGAAGAAAAAGGTTGATACTCCTGCAAGTGTAGTTCCAAAAGAAATTGAAATTATGGAAACCGTTTCAGTTTCGGATCTTGCAAGGAAAATGAATCTTAAGGCAAGTGAAGTAATCGGAAAACTCATGAGTATGGGAATGATGGTTACAATTACACAGTCAATTGATTCTGATACGGCAACACTTCTTGCGGCAGAATACGGTTGTGAAGTTCATTTGGTAAGCCTTTATGATGAAACTGTCATTGAAGGTGATAAGGATGACGGCGTAGAATTGAAGCCTCGTCCACCAATCGTAACTGTTATGGGACACGTTGACCACGGTAAAACTAAAACTTTGGACGCAATTCGAAATTCTCATGTTGCGGAAGGCGAAGCTGGCGGTATTACACAGTCAATTGGTGCTTATTGTGTTACAACTCCAAAAGGTAAGATTACATTTCTTGATACTCCAGGTCACGAAGCCTTTACAATGATGCGTGCGCGCGGTGCTCAGGTAACTGATATTGTTGTACTTGTTGTTGCCGCTGATGACGGTGTTATGCCTCAGACTCTAGAAGCCTTGAATCATGCAAAAGATGCAAAGGTTCCTATTATTGTTGCAATTAACAAAATTGATAAAACGGATGCAAATCCTGATAGAATAAAAACTCAGCTTTCAGAATTGGGACTTGCTCCAGAAGAATGGGGCGGCGATACTCAGTATGTAAATATTTCCGCACTAAAAAAGCAAGGTATTGATGACCTTCTTGATGCAATTCTTCTGCAGGCAGAAATGCTTGAACTTAAAACTAACTTTGAATGTCGTGCTGAAGGTAAAATTCTTGAATCTCAGGTTGATCAAGGTCGCGGTGTTGTTTCTTCTGTTATTGTGCAGCGCGGTACTTTAAAACAGGGCGATCCTTTTGTTGCAGGAATTTATTCTGGACGTGTTCGTGCTATGTTTGATGACCGCGGAAAAAGAATTCAGGAAGCAGGTCCTTCTACTCCGGTTGAAGTTCTTGGTATGGAAGAAATGCCAAATGCCGGCGATCCTTTCCAGGTTACAGAATCTGAAAAAGATGCACGTGCAATTTCTACAAAACGTCAGGAATTAAAACGGTTTGAAGCTGCAAAAGCGGTTAAGAAAACTACTCTTGATACACTTTACAATGATATTGCAGACAGTGAAGTAAAAGAACTTAAAGTCATCATAAAAGCGGACTTACAGGGTTCTGCTGAAGCTCTTAAAGCCTCTTTAGAAAAACTTTCTACAAGAGAAATCAGACTTTCTGTTATTCATTCTTCTGCCGGTGCAATCAATGAATCTGATGTTACACTTGCTGCCGCAGATTCAAATGCCATCATTATTGGATTTAATGTTCGCCCGACGCCAAAAGCAAAAACTCTTGCAGAACAGGAACAGGTTGAAATCAGAAAGTACAATATCATCTATAAATGTGTTGAAGAAATTCAGGCAGCAATGGAAGGTATGCTCCAGCCGGATACAAAAGAAGAAGTTATCGGTATGGTCGAAGTTCGCGACACATTCCGCGTTCCGAAGGTTGGCGTTATTGCCGGTTGTTCAGTTTCAGAAGGTATTGTAAGAAGAACTTCATCTGTAAATCTTATTCGAGATGGAATTGTTAAATTCACAGGCAAGATTTCTTCTCTCAAGCGCTTTAAGGATGATGTTAAAGAAGTCAGTCTTGGTTATGAATGTGGTATTGGTCTTGAAAACTGTCAGGACATTCAGGTTGGCGATAAACTTGAAATTTTTGAAATTATTGAAGTTGCAAAAAAACTTGGTAAAACTCTTGCAGAAGAACAGGCTGAAATTGCAAAACGCAATGTAACGCAGAGTGATTTAACAGAAGATAAAGGAGAGGCTCAATAATGGGACAATACCGATTACAGAGATTGGACGTTCAACTCCGTGATGAAATTTCCCAGCTGATACTTCGCGGACAAGTAAAAGATCCGCGTGTATCAACGTTTCTTTGCATAAACAGAGTTGAAATAACGAGTGACTTGTCTTATGCAAAGGTTTTTGTTTCTTCATTTTTACCTGACGGACAGCTTCAAAAAGGAGTTGCAGGATTAAATGCTGCTGCAGGATTTATTCAGCGTGAAATTGCAAAAAAACTTACAATTCGAAAGTTTCCAAAATTGAAGTTTATTGTTGATCAGGGAATGAAAGAAGGTTTTGAGATGGTTCAAAAATTGAATGCACTTGAAGCTGAAAGTAAGAACTTGGAAAACAATGCCGAATAATCAAGATTCAATCGTTCTGCTTGCTAAAAAAAGCGGTCCCACATCGTTTTCATCACTTCGTGATATAAAAAAAGCATTGAATACAACTAAAGTTGGACATACAGGAACTCTTGACAGTTTTGCACAGGGACTCCTTGTTGTATGTACCGGACGTCTTACAAAACTTAGTGGAAATATTACTGAATTTAATAAAGTATACGACGCCGTAATAAAATTCGGCGAAGAAACTGACACCTTGGAACCGACCGGTAATATCATAAAAATAAGTGATTTGCCAGACCTTTCCGTTTTGCAATCTGTACTACCTCAATTTAAGGGAAATATTTTACAGCGGCCGCCTCAATATTCTGCAATTCATATAAACGGTCAGCGTGCAAGTGATTTAATGCGCCAGGGATTTGATGCAAAAATTCCTGAACGGGAAGTTACAGTCTTTGATTTAAAACTGAAAGAATACAAATTAAATGACCAGAATAAAGTTTTATATGCCTTAATTGAATTTTCGGTTTCAAAAGGAACTTACATCAGAAGTCTTGCCCGCGATATTGGTGAAAAATGTTCATCTTCAGCGCATCTTATAGGACTTTACAGAAAATCTGTAGGAAATTTTAAGGTGGAAGACGCCGCCGGTTTTTCAACTTTGCCAGAATTTACAATTCAAAACGCAATTTCCCAAATTAATGATGCAAAAAATGAGGAAAAATTCAAAAATAATGTTCCGGATTTAGATTTGCACCGCGAAATTGTAGAAAAAATGCAACCATTTACAGAAGAAACGTCTCTTCTTTGCGGATTTAAAAATATTCATCTTCTTAGTATCCAAAATTATGAAGATTTCAAAAATGGTAAAAATATTCATAATAAAGCGTTTGCCGAAGATCTTTTCGCTCTTGAAAAATCTGGAATTTACTCCGTTTTTTTTGAAAATATTTTTTGTGGTCTTTTAGAAAAAAATGCCGAGGGCAGAATTTCTTACAAATTTGTGATTAATTAAAGGGCATTTCTCGCAAGATTTGGAACAAAACTCGTTATCAACCGTAATGTCGTGACTGCTCACAGGGCTTCCGCATTATAAATTCTGAAGAACTCTGAGCAGGCAATTTTCGCGTTTTATGCAAAGTGTTCTTTTGTGGCTCAAGGGAATTTTCGGTTTTT
>CAVJCY010000091.1:0-10211 GCA_963648145.1 bacterium
TTCCGCTTCATTCGGTTCAGTTCCTGAATAATCAAGCCTAATTCGCTGCGGTGATAAGGTGGAATATCCTCAATCGCATAATTTTTTTCTGTAAGCGAAGCTGAAATGGAAGAAATCTGCCGCAAACAAGTTTTAACATCGTTTATAAGCAATGCCACGACTACAAAAAAGTAAACCGCAGAATAAATAATGTTAGGAAGAAGTTTTTTCATAAGACTTGCAGAACCTTCCGCAGTATTTTCTGGAACTAAGATAATTGAACTCAATACTGAGAGTGTTCCAAAAAGAGCAAACATAAGAGTCAGCATATTTCTCTGAGAATAATCAATTGAAATTGTTTCTTTATGAAACGGAATATGAGGAAGACGTGTTTCCCACAAACGAGTTGCAATTACATAAAACACAAGTGAAGCTTCAAAAACACAGCCAACAAAAAACAACATTATAGAGAGATTTGGATTTTTTCCGTGAAATCCTGCAAGCTGCAGATTGTTTGCTTTTACAACAAAACAGGCAATAAATCCGTTGAAAATTCCTGTTATGCAAAGTGGAAGAATTATATCTAAAATAAAAATTAGTTTGAATTTTTTAGAAACATAATCAGCACTTTCAGTAGTTCCTTTGTAACCTTTTACGATTCTTGCAAGAATCACAGTCATAATAGTTCCAATAATCAGTGAAATAAAAATAACACCGATAATCGGGCTTCTGAAAAAAAGAAAATTCGCTTCCTCTTTTGTAAAAAGTCCTGCAGAAATAGACATTGGATATACTTCAGTGTAAGGAGCAATGTAAACTAAAATTAACATCAAGTAGTGAAACCACTCAATTTTTCCATTTTTGTTTTCTGCCATTTTTATGAATCCTCCTGAAAAATTGCAGTCATTAAAAAAAAATAGGGCATTTCTAAAAATCATTTTAAGGGAACCTCTAAAAATTGCAATTTTTAGAGGTAACTCTGAACTCTTAATGCTTTATTTAGAAACAATTTATTGTATCATATATTTTATTACATCATAAATAATTTTAGAAATTGAAAATTTCAAAGGCAAAGTGTCAAAATGACTCATTTTATAACAAGAAAAATTCTAATGTATCAAAATGACACGATTTTTTTTGAAAAAAACATAATTGAGTCAAAAAATAAAAAAAATGCCACTGTATATAATCATAAAAATCAGAATCGGCAATAAGAAAGTGTTAAAAAATAAAAAAAATCAAAAAAAAATAATTTTTTCAAACTTGGCACATTAATTGCTAAATATAATGTATAAAGTATTTATGGGAACCTCTAAAAATTGCAATTTTTAGAGGTAACTCTGAACCCTTATACGGAGGCTTGAAAAATGAATTATGATGATGAAATCCTTGGAATGTATCTTAACGAAGTAAAAAAGATTCCATTACTTTCCCACGAAGAAGAAACAGAACTTGCTTTAAAAGCTCAGAAAGGCGATCAGAATGCAAAAGATAAAATTGTAAAATCAAATCTCCGATTTGTTATTAATGTTGCAAAAAAATATCAGAATCACGGTCTGGATCTTACAGATTTGATTAGTGAAGGAAATATTGGACTTCTTACCGCAATAGAAAAATTTGATGTTTCAAAAGGCTATCATTTTATTTCTTATGCTGTCTGGTGGATTCGTCAGAGCATTTTGAAAGCAATTTGCGAAAAAAGTCGTCCAATCCGCTTGCCGTTAAATCGTGCAAACGAACTTGTCCAAATTGAACATGCCCGCAAAACTATTCACGGCAAAAAAACTGAACAGGAAGAATTTGAAGAAGTTGCAAAAATGCTTCACATGGATGCTTCTCACGTTCGTGAAATGGTAAATATCAGTCGTGAAATGGTTTCTCTTGATGCTGAAATTAATTCAAAAGACAGTGAACACACTTTAGTTGCAGACTTCCAGGAAGATGAATTAAATGACCGCCCTGATGAATTGATTATGACTAAAGCTATGGCAGAAGATATTGAAAAAGTACTTTCAACTCTTAGACCTGGCGAGGCAAAAGTCATCAGAATGCGATATGGGTTGAACGGTTCAAAACCAATGTCCTTAAAAGAAGTTGGCGATGAATGTAATCTCACAAAAGAAAGAATTCGTCAGATTGAAAAACACGCAATTGTAAGACTCCAGCATCCTACAAGAGCAAGAAAACTTGTTGATTACGCTGCTTAAGGGAATCTCTAAAAATTGCAATTTTTAGAAATACCATTAATTTTATGGGCGTCTCTGAAAATCGGAGGCGTCTTTTTTTTGTCAAATTCAAAATGAAGATTAAATTACCTGTATTTGTTATACTAAGATTAGTATGGACATTCAAAATTATGACTACATAATAATCGGGGCGGGACCGGCGGGGCTTGCCGGGGTACAATATGCGGCGCGCGGGGGATTAAAAACTCTTGTGCTTGATTCTGGCAGTACCCAAGTGCTTCAAATTTCAGAATTAGAAAATTATCCGGGAGTTTTTCCTTTAGTAAACGGTGCTGATTTTATGGAAAAAATGAAAAATCAGGCTGAATCTTTTGGTGCAAAAATCGTAATTGCAAATGTAACTTCCATAGATAAAACCGGCAGCGAATTTGTTGTTTCAACTTCAAAAAATTTGTATAAAGCTCCTTACGTTTGCCTTGCGACCGGCGCAGTTCATAAAAACCTGGGAATCCCCGGCGAAAAAGAATTTACAGGTCGGGGCGTTTCTTATTGTGCTGTTTGTGACGGTCCTTTTTTCAAAAACAAGAAAATTTTTGTTGTTGGTGGTGGCGATTCTGCGTGCAGCGAAGCAATTTATCTTTCCACAATTTCAAATGACGTAAAAATTATTCACAGGCGGGATTCTTTCAGGGCGCAAAAAGCAGTTTCGGATAAGATGATTGCAAAAGGCGTTGTTCCTGTTTTTGACACGGTTGTAAAATCAATAAACGGAAGTTCAAAAGTTGAAAGTCTTACCTTGCAGAATTTAAAATCTGGGCAGATTTTTGAAGAAGAGGCCGACGCAGTTTTTATTTTTACGGGAATAATTCCTCAAAATAATCTTGTTGAAATTTTAAAAAAAGATGAAAACGGTTATATTGTGACCGACGAAAAAATGGAAACTTCAATGCAGGGGCTTTTTGCAGCCGGAGACATTCGTTCAAAATCATTCAGGCAGGTTGTAACCGCCGTTAGTGATGGTGCCGTTGCCGCTCATACAGTTTGTGAATTAATCAGAAAATAAAATGATTTCAAGAGTTAAAACTTTTATAAGATTTTTTGTATTTTTTTCAGGATTTTTTTGTGTTCCACTTTTTGCTCAGAGTGTAAATTTCTGGACAAAAATGGAAAATGAAGAACTTGCACGCGCAATCACGGATCAAATGACGGATACCGAACTTTTGTCCCAGACGTTTATGTTTGGTTGGGCCGGCGCAGAACCTCCAGAGCTTTTGTATCAATGGGTTGAACGTGGTCTTGGCAGTGTTAAGGTTTTTGGTTGGAATACGGACGACATTCATCTTGTTGCAAAATCTGTGAGTTCTTTGCAGCAAAAAGCGTCTCAGGGCAGATTTAAAATTCCTCTTTTTGTTGCAACAGATCAGGAAGGTGGCTGGATTCGTCACGTAAAGGGCGACACTTCCATTACACCGGGAAATATGGCAATCGGAGCATCAGGGTATCCATCTGATTCATGGTACAGTGCATATTACATTTCAAAAGAAATTCGTGCGCTTGGAATAAATATGAATTTTGCACCCACGGTGGATCTTTTTACAAATCATCAGTCATCAATTATTGGAACACGTTCTTTTGGTGATGATGGTGACAAGGCTGGAATTTTAGGCAGTGCATTTTGTTCAGGAAGTCTTGCGGCCGGTATAATTCCGACGGTAAAACATTTTCCGGGGCATGGCGACACAAGTATAGATTCTCACGGAAAACTTCCGGTAATTGACGTTGATTTTGAAACTTTTAAAAATCGTGAACTTGAACCTTATTATTATCTGATAAAAGAAAATGTGCCGGCTGTAATGTCTGGTCATCTGACTTTTCCACAAATTGAATCAGGCGGAATTCCGGCTTCCCTTTCAAAATATTTTCTGACCGATCTCCTCAGAAATCAGTTGGGGTACAAAGGTTTGATTATTACGGACGACATTACGATGGTCGGAGCAACAAGTTATGCTAATACGCTTTCAAATGCCTTTAAACTTGCAATTCAGGCCGGAAATGATATTGTGCTATCTTCTCAAACTGCAAAATTAAACGAAGCTTTGTGGACAAAAAATCTTGAGGCAATGACAGAAGATGAAGAATTCAGAGCGCGAGTAAAAGATGCCGCCTGCCGCGTTATAAAAACAAAACTTGAATATTTTAAGGAAAATCCAAATTGTGCGCCGCTTTACCCGGATCCAGACACAATTGATGAACAGGTACCCGATAAAGAAGGCGAGGAGTTTTTTCTTGAACAAGCCTGCCGTTCAATCACAATTACAAAAAAGGGAAGTGCAGTGCCACTTTCTTCTGAAAATTCAAAAAAAATATTGCTTGCGGGCTCGCTAACTTCATTTTTCACAGCCGGAAAATTGCGTTTCCCAAATGCTGGAGAATTTCATTACAAATATGACATTGGACCAAACGAAACTCAGTGGGATATTGATAATCTTCCGGCAATAATCAGAAATTACGATACAATCATTTTTTGCGTTTCTAGCGAAAATCATAAAAAAGTTGTGGAAAGCCTGCGAAAATACGGAAAAAAAATAATCATTATTTCTACAATGTCGCCAGTTCTTACAGAAAGTCTTGACTGGGCAGATACAATTCTTGTCGGCTACAGTTGGCGCTGTGATTTTACAATGGAAGCAATGATTAGTGCTATTGCCGGGGAATTTGTTCCGGAAGGAACTTTGCCGTACGAAGAATAAAATTTCGGTCATACTATTTTGGGAGAAAATATGAGTGAACGATGTTTCAGATGTTTTAAACCGCTTTCTGTGTGTCTTTGTAAATATACTCGAGAAATTGATTCTGGAATAAAATTTGTTTTTTTAATGCATCCAAAAGAGGCTAAAAGGCAGCGCACCGGAACAGGTAATCTTTCGCATATTTCTTTAAAAGATTCAGAAATTATTGTCGGACTTGATTTTGCAGAAAATAAAAGACTTCAGCAGTTGCTTAGTGACGAACAGTATTTTCCTGTTATGCTTTATCCAGGCGAAAATGCCTGGAATGCCAGAAAAGAAGGCTTTACAAAAATCCTGGGAAGTAAAAAACTCCTAGTCCTGATTCTTGATGCAACGTGGTTTTGCTCAAAAAAAATGATAGAACACAATCCGTTTTTGCTTGAACTTCCGCGCCTTTCTTTTTACGGAGATTATCGTTCAATTTTTACTTTTAAACACGAACCACGTCCTGAATGCGTGTCAACAATAGAATCCTGTTATTATCTGATAAAAGAAATGCAGACAATTGATGTTGCTGATAAATCTGTAGACCCCGAACCGCTGATGAATGTTTTTAAACAGATGATAAAACTTCAGTTAACCGCCGAAAATGAACGAATCTTAGGACTTAGACCACAGTCGCACAGTTATGATGGTGTTTATAAAAAATTGAAAGAAATACCAGAATTCTGATAAAATTAAAGCAGATGAAAAATAAATTCCTAAAAATTCAGATTTTGATTTTTGTTTCTCTTTTTTTTGCCGGATGTTCCATAAAATTTGATCAAGCGCCGGTCGTAGAAGATGTAATTCCAGAATTTATTTTTCAAAATACAAAACTTTCGCGCTATCAGGACAAAAAACTTTCTTCCGAAGTTGAAGCAGAAAATATTGAACAATATAAAAATTCAAATTCAACTTATGCAAAAGGCGTGAATTTCAAATCCTACAATAAAAATGGCGAAACTGACAGCGAAGGTTCCTGCGGTTATCTTTTTGCGGACACTGACAAAGAACTTTATGAACTTTTTGAAGGAATTGAAGTAAACGCTAATTCTGAAAATACAAAATTTACCGCGGACCGTTTAAAGTGGAATTCAAAATCTGAACAGCTTACCGGCGATGTAAATGACACGGTTTATATTCAAAAGGACGGAACAACAATTTCCGGCACCGGATTTTCTGCCAGCGGAGTTAGCAGATCATTTTCTTTTAGCGGAAATGTTTCGGGAGAAATTGAAACTGATGAAGAATAAAATAAAAAAGCTGATTTTGATTTTCACAACCGTTTTTTTCTGCATCACTGCAACTTTCGCGGAAAAAATCACGTTTTCTGCACAGATTATGTCAGGTAAAACCGGTGGCAGCGACACCGCAACAATTCTTGAAGGTAATGCCTACATAAAAACTTCCTCAATGGAAATAAAAGCAGATTCTATAGAATTAAGCGGAGATAATTATCGTTTTATAAAGGCGGAAGGAAAAGTCAGCGGTTCAAGTATAGAAAGTAAAATGGATTTTGATTGTGAGTCACTTTCATTTGACCGTACAACAAATATCGCAACACTTACCGGCAATGTAAATCTGACGGATAATGCCAACGACGTAAAGGCAAGTGCTCAGGTAATTGAATATAATCAGGCAACAGGGCTTGCAATTCTTCAGATAAAAGTAAATCTGACTCAAAAAAATAATGTTTGTACTGCGTCTTATGCAGTTTATCAGCAAAATAAGCAGCTTTTGGAACTTTCTGGCAATGCACAGGTAAAACAGGGGCAGGATACTTTCCGTGCACAGATGATTACTTTGAATCTTGAAACACAGGATATCACTCTTGACGGTAACGTAAAAGGCTCAATTACAGAACAAAAACAACAATCTGATGATTCTAAAAGCCAGGAAACTCCACCGTCCGACGAAAATCCTCCGTCCGCACCTTCAGCGGAAAATCCTTCAGCAGAATCAGAGCCGGGTGAAAAACGCCCCGTAAATGAAAATTCACAGTTAAAAGACGCTAAATCAGAATAAAACAGGAAAAAATATGTTTGGACTATTCAAAAAAAATAAAAATACGCAAGCTGATAGTACACCGGCAACTACTAGCGACTCACTAGAAACTGGCGATACACCGGCAACTTCCAGCGACGCACTGCAAAACGACGCTACACCGGCAACTCCTGGCACCGCACTGCAGCCTGGAGACCACGTTCTGCACGTTTCCAGCCTTTTCAAACAGTTTGGGCGTAAAAAAGTTGTGCGGGGCGTTGAACTAACAATGCACGTTGGCGAAGTTCTTGGACTTTTGGGCCCAAACGGTGCTGGAAAAACAACTACTTTCTACATGGTCGTAGGATTTTACCGTCCAACTCAAGGCGACGTTTTCCTTGACGATAAATGCATCACAAAACTCCCTATGTACAAACGCGCACGACTTGGCATAGCTTATTTGCCACAGGAACCGTCAGTTTTCAGAAAATTTACTGTTGAAGAAAATATCTGGTCAATTTTAGAAACACGCCGCGATCTCACTTATAAACAGAAAAAAGAAAAACTCGAAAGTCTCATAGACGAATTTTCCATCGGCAGAATCAGAAAGCAGAAAGCCTACACTCTTTCCGGTGGTGAACGTCGCCGTACAGAAATTGCCCGCTCGCTTGCCATGGAACCAAAATTCCTGCTGCTTGACGAACCGTTCGCCGGAATTGACCCGATTGCCGTTGCAGATATCAAGGGAATTATCCGGCTTCTTGCAAAACGTGGAATTGGCGTTCTAATTACCGACCACAACGTCCGCGATACGCTTGAAATTACCGATCGCGCCATAATTATCAACCAGGGGCAGATTATGATTCAGGGTTCAAAAGACGAAATCCTCCAGTCCGAACTTGCACGCGAAATTTACCTCGGTAAAGACTTTAATATGTAGGATTTTTTTTATCATGGCACCTGCTTTCGTGCGGAATTTTGTTTTTAACATAAAATGAAGTTTAAAACCGCACTTCAGCACCAGGCTTTCCGTGGTTCCGCTGTTCGCTTCAAACCCGGTCGGCATAAAAAAAAACAGCGTTAAAAAAAATTGACGGCAAAAATGTCAATTTTCATTAAAAAACAAAAATCAACAGATTAGCCGACCGTGTTCGCGCATTCGCGCGCCACTCCAATCCTTGGCGCATGGTGTACAGATTTTATTTTTTGCCTTTCAATAAACCTTTTAGCGCAGAACCTGCAGAATTCACCGCAGAACTGGTTGCCTCGTCAACTTTAGATTTCGCCGTATCAGAAGCCATTTTTATTGCCTCATTTTTCATTTCTTCAAGTTTACCAGAAAGTGAAGTTATATAATCAGAATATTCTGTAACCTTGCCAGAAATTTCGTTAAAGTCCCCGATTTTTTCAGAAGCCTGCGCAGAATATTCAGAAATTTTTTCAGAAATCTTTTGTTTTGCATCAGCAAGAACGTCCGACATAGAATTTTTTAACGCAAGACTAAACGAATTCATAAATTTTTTGTCAGCATCCGTCGTTAAATTCATTATTACGCCGTCATCACTTGTGTAGCCTGCCGTAATTCCAAGTTTTACACTATTTATTCCGCTTAAAGTATTTTCCAGAAGATTAAAAATAAACTCAGGTTCAAAAGAATTTGCCGTCAGCCTCATTTGTTCAAGATTTCCAGAACCGCCAATTTTAAATCCCTGATTTTCGTAAACCTTAAAATTGAGTGCAAGATTTGCATCCGCAGACTCAAGTCCCGGAACTCCCGGGTAATCGCCAAAATTACTTGCCGGATAAGTTACAGGCAGTTCTGCACATTCATAATCAAGATTAACAAGCGGAGATTCAGAATAAGAACGTGTGTCAATCACAAAATTGCCTTTGTGCTGAATTTTATTTATTTTCATATTCAGCAGGACTGTCGCAGGTTTTCCACTCTTATCCATATCCGTAGAAATGTCAGCACCGGTAAAATCAAAATTTATCCCAGAACCAGAAATTTTCTTAATCCAGACTTTTGGAGCACTTTCCGTAGCAAAATGCACTGTCCGACCGGAAGCTCTTTCTGTAATTGTGGAAGTTTCCGTTTTAACTTTAGTTTTTTTCTCTTTTGATTTGTTAGTATTTTTCAGTTCAATCAGATAATTTACAGCCTTAACCGCATACGGATAGTATTTTCCTAGAACGGCATAGCCAACATTATTAAATGTGTCTGTTATATAATTCTTTAAATCATCAAGACTTACAGAAGTAAGGTCACTTATCTGCTTTGAAACAACATTCTGGTCATGTTTGATTGCGGTCTGTAAATCAGAAGAAATTTCTTTTACAGAGGCAGTGTCGTCTTGAACCATAGTGATTTTCTGTTCAGTTTTTGATTTTAGTTCTTGAACTAAATTACAGGCTTCCGTAAGAGTTGTAACGGCTTCCTTAATTTTTACAGGATCAGATTTAAGTTCTTCAAGATTAATTTTAGAAGCGGCTTCGCAAGTTGCCTGAACTTTTTTAATTTCTTGTTCAAGTTCCTTTGGAACGTCCTGATATTTTTTTACCATTTCGTCGGCTTTTGACTGTACATCTTTTGCAACGCCCGGCGTTTGAAGCTGGTTATAACAGTTTTCTGCAATTGTCTGAGGATTATATTTATCAAAAAGGCCCGTCACAGATTCCGTAAGAACGTTCAGTGCAGCATCCGATTTTAACTTAAGATTTTTCATAAATTCAGAATTATTTTTCTTTGCCGCTTTTGCAGCTTTCTTTGCACGCTTTTTTTCAAGTTTTGCAAGACGTTTTGCCGTCAAATCACCGGAAGTTTTTCTGTCAGTGTTTGTTGCAACTCCGTTTACCGAAAGTTCATCGGCAATTACGCGACCTTTTAAAAGTTGGGAAAATTCAAAATCCAGGACAATGGAATCAATCTGAATTAAATTTTTCATTGGTTCGTCTTTGTTTGCAATTTGCAGGCCTTTCAAAGTAAATGATGAATCAGAAAATTTTAAATTCAAATAATCAATATCAGTTTTTGCCTGAAAAATTGATTCACAGGAATTTGTGATGACCACGCGCAAAATTATATTTTTGGTCAAAGTTACGGTAACGCAGATTGCGCACACAAACACCACGATTGCAATAAGTGGTGCAAGTTTTATTCCGAATTTCTGTTTTTTAATTTCTTTGCAGATTAATTTTAGACGCTTTCCGTCTTTTTTTGAAAGTTTTGTAGTTTTTGGAACAGAATAAAGAATTTCACCTTTTTTTGATTTTTTTTCACATTGAACAAAAT
>CAVJCY010000092.1:0-10149 GCA_963648145.1 bacterium
GGCAGGCGGATTTACAATTGGCACAAGTTGGTATTGGAGCAGTTCGCAGAGTTCTTACAACTATAGTAACGCGTACGGTTTGAATTTCTCCAATGGCTACGTCGACGACTACGGCAAGTACGACAATGATGATGTGTTAGTTCTTCGGGCTTTTTAACCATTTAGCTATTTAACTATTTTTTTGCTGCCCGCAGGGCAGCATCTTTACCTTGAGTGACCTGCGTAAGCAGGTTGCGAAAGGTAAAGATAAGGATATTTTTGCAATGGCACTTTATTACGACTTACCAGTCTTTAAAGATGTTTATAAACTTACTTTGCTGCTTTTTGAATATACTTCAAACTTCAGCAGAGAATATAAATTTACATTAGGGCAGGACTTAAAGAGAGATTGTATTCTGTTAGTGCGGTGCATTTACCGCGCAAACCGTTGTAAAGAAAAAACTGTTTACCTTGAACAGTTTTTAGACAGTTTTGAAGTTGTAAAACTTGAAGTTCGCCTTTGTAAAGATTTAAAATTGATTTCTATTAAGCAGCAGTCAGAACTTGTTTTGCTTATGGAAAGTATAGGAAAACAGATTACAGGCTGGCGGAATGCCAATTTGTAATCTGTTTTGGTGAGAATCTGTGCTGTTACGGTGGCACAGAGAGAGCCTGGTTTTTGTGTAAAAGCGGCAGAATTTCCAGAAATCAAAAACAGGGCAGCTGAAATAAAGATGCAGACCAAAAGTGTCTTTTTTTTGGGAAAGAGTTTTTGCAGAACGTTCGTTCTGTAAAGTTTAAAATTCTGCGGTTATTGGAGCAGTTCGCAGAGTTCTAACAACTATAATAACGCGTACAAATTGAATTTCTCCAATGGCAACGTCAACAACAACAACAAGAACAACAATAATAATGTGTTAGTTCTTCGGGATTTTACTCAAAGACAGGCACTTTCTGTTTTTGTCTTTGTCAAAGTCAGAAACAGAAAGTGCCATTTTTTTTAGGTAACTTTAAAAACTAATTGGTAATTAAAGAATACAAATCAAGGAATATTACTTTATATATGTACGGTTATGTGTTATTATAGTGCAGGAAGTGCCTGAACAGGCGGTTATCTCCCAAACTCAACCGGTTAAACCGGAATTTGATAATGGGAGGCTATGCATGGCTTTAGAACTTGTTATGCTAGTTGTCGCAATTATTTCTTGCGTTGCAACTATAATAGGTACAGTTATTGCATATCTCTCTTTCCGTAAAAAGAAAAAGAGTTAAAAAAATATAGCCGCCAAAGTTTGACACACTGGAGCGGCTATTCAATCTAGTGGAGATAACCCGAGTTCGGGCATTTCCTTTTTTAAAATACAACATTTATTTGCTTTCGTCAATTTTTTTCCAAAGCTCTTTAATATGTCAGAATTATTAACAATAGAAGAAGTTTTTAATGCCTATTATGAATGCCGCAAAACAAAGCGTTATTCAAAAAGTGCCTTGAATTTTGAAATAAATCTTGAAGAACGCCTTGTTGAACTTTTTTATGAGCTTAAAAATCACACATGGCAGCCGGGACGCTACAATGCCTTTATTGTAACAAAACCTGTCCGCCGTGAAATTTTTGCCGCTCCTTTTAAAGACCGCATAGTTCATCATATTTTGATAAACCGCCTTAATCAAACTTTCGAAAAGCATTTTATTTTTGATTCTTACGCCTGCCGCAAAGGAAAAGGAACCCACGCTGCTATAAAACGGGTGGAGCATTTTGTAAAAAGCGAAAGTCACAATGGAAAAAGACAGACCTGGGTGTTAAAACTTGATATAAAAGGCTTTTTTATGAACGTTGACCGCAATCTTTTATGGCAGAAATTATCTTGTTTTATTGACGAACGCTATAGTCATTCCGCAGATTTTGAAAAATATCTTGCCAAAACCATTATTTTTAATGACCCTTCAAAAAACTGCGTCTTGCGAAGTCCAAAAGAAGGATGGCTTCCTTTGCCGCGCGACAAAAGCCTTTTTACAGCAAAAGAAAACTGCGGGCTTCCAATCGGCAATTTAACAAGTCAGGTTTTTGCAAACTTTTTTCTTACAGAACTTGACCATTTTGTAAAACATGAACTCAGAATAAAAAAATACGTTCGTTATGTTGATGACTGCGTTTTTGTAAGTTCCAATAAATCTCTTTTAAAAACTATAATAAAAAAAGTACGTTCTTTTTTGAAAAATCAATTGAATCTTACTCTTCATCCTAAAAAAATCTATTTACAGTCAGTTTATTCTGGTGTTGAGTTTTTAGGAACTTTTATTCGCCCGGAATTTACGCAAAGCAGTCACCGCGTAAAAAATAATTTTGTTCAAACCTTAAAAAACGCTGCCGAATCTGCAGAAAAACAAAAACCTTCTACTCAGAAAGTAAAAAAGATTTTTGCTAGCATAAACTCTTACCTTGGAATTTTAGGACATTACAAAAATTATAAGTTTACCCGTATTCAAATTATGTTTTATTTTAAAAAGCACTTAAGAAAGCATTTTAAAGTGCCGGAAAAACTGAATAAAATAAGTCTGAAACATTAGGTTACCTAAAACAGCATTCTCAAAAATAACTGCAAAAATTTCTTACATACGCTATAATTCTTCTATGGCTCAAGGAAGATTTTTGCCGATTGGCATTCAGACATTTTCGGAAATCCGCTCACGCAATGCAGTTTATGCGGACAAGACAGCTTTTGTTTACAAGCTTGCAACTGAAGGAAAACCGTATTTTTTAAGCCGTCCGCGCCGGTTCGGAAAAAGCCTTTTTATTTCAACACTTGAGGCATATTTTTCAGGCAAAAAGGAACTTTTTACAGGACTTGCGCTGGAAAAACTGGAAAAAGACTGGATTGAGTACCCTGTGATTTATTTTAATTTTGCCCGGGACGGATATTCAACTGATGAAAGTTTAAATGCAAACTTAAATTACATGCTTTCAAAATACGAGGAAAAATACGGCATTGAAAAAAAAGAAGAGCGATTTGCTAACCGTTTTGAACAAATCATTCAAAAGGCAAACGAAATTACAGGCAGGCAGGCTGTAATTTTAATTGACGAGTACGACAAGCCAATTTTGGACGCGCTTTACACCGAATACGAAGAGAAAAACCGGACAATCCTGCGTGATTTTTATGTAACGCTTAAGGCGAATGATGAATACATCCGTTTTCTTTTTATTACCGGAATCACGCGCATAAGCCATATGAATATCTTCAGCGGCTTGAACCAGCTGGAAGACATTTCTCTGGAAGAAAAATATTCCTCAATCTGCGGAATTTCTGAAACTGAGCTTACAGAGTATTTTATGCCTGAGATTGAAGAACTTGCCCAGGCACAGGAAATGACGCTCGAAGAAACAAAAGCAGAACTTGCAAAAATGTACGACGGCTACCATTTTTCCCCGAACTCTGAGGGCGTTTACAATCCTTTCTGCCTTTTGCGGTGTCTGAAAAATTCTGACTTTGGCTCCTACTGGTTTGAAAGCGGAACTCCTTCATTCTTGGTAAAAACCTTGCAGAATCAGCCGTTCCAGCTTTTTTCAATTATGGACGGAAGAAAAGCGACTGAAACTCAATTCAAGGACTACGACCCGGACAGCAAGAATATGCTTCCGGTAATCTACCAAAGCGGTTACCTTACAATAAAAGATTTTGAAAAACGCGGACGCATTTATACGCTTGGATTTCCTAACAAAGAGGTTGAGGACGGATTTTTGAATGCAATCCTGCCAAAGTTCATAAGCGTTCCCGACGATGACCTTGGACTTTCCGTAGACTACCTGCGAAAAGCCTTTGCCGCAAACGAACTTGAATACGCCATGCGGATTGTAAAGGCGTGCTTTTCTGACATTCCGACAATCGTGCAGAAAAATATGTGCGAAAACTTTTACGAGGCAATCACCCACGTTTTATTCCGTATGACCGGTTTTGACGTTGTAAGCGAAATGCAGTCAATTTTCGGAAGAAGCGACATAATCGTTACAACCCAGACCGATGTCTACATTTTTGAGCTGAAAACAGTTCCTCCAACCGATTTTGAAAAGGGCGTAAAGGAAGCCCTGGATCAGATTGAAAAGAAAGGTTACGCAGAACGCTACAGCGTAAGCGGAAAAACCACCCATAAAATCGCTTTAGTTTTTGCAGATGACGCAAGCGGTGTTCTGGGCTGGCGTGAAGAAAAATAAATTTTCTTAGATGCTGAATCAAATTCAACATGACATGAGGAATTTAATACGGTCTTAGACAGCAAAATTTAAAAACTGCAGGCAAAACAGAATTCACACTTGAAGTAGACCTGTCTTATTATACAGCAAACAGCACAATTTTTTCTCTTTTATCCGTCAATTCTTCCCTTTTAGCATTACACTAGCCACCGAGATGAAGAATGCAGAACCGAAGGACAAAAGAAGAAAATCAAGAATTGGTGGTGCTGTACAAAGAAAGCGGAAAAACAATCAGGGCGTTTGTTAAAGAGTTCAACGTAAATCTTTCAAAGCTCAGAAATTGGCTTTATAGAAAACAGGAGAAAAGCAGCGTTTAAGATAAGAGTTTTGTGGAAGTAAAAAACTTTCAAAAAAAATAGATGCGACAGCTTAGATATCAGAATCAGAAAAAATGAACTGGAAATATTTGTGCCTGTAAGTATAGAGATTTCAGATTTTGAAAAAATCCTGGGAGTTGTAAACGCAATATGAAAATCAAGCTTGAAGAATCGCGTATTTATGTCCGTCCAGGGGCTACAGACTTACGAAAAAGGGGGCTGCCGGGCTGTGTGGAATCATCATAAACGAAATGAAGCTAGATGCCCTTGGAGGATCAGTGTTTTTGTTCTGTAATGGAACCCTCTAAAAATTGCAGTTTTTAGAGGGTCCCTTGAAAAAAAAGAAATCACGGAAGAACAGTATCTTTTTAAACGCAAAGAAAAAGTGCTTCCGCTGTTCAAGGACTTTCATGAATGGCTTCTGGAAAAAAAATGAAAAGGAAAGAATTCTCCCATCTTCAAAAACTGCCGAAGCAATCAATTACTGCCTGGCTCACTGGGATAATCTTGTAGATTTCTTGATTACAGTTTTGTGTTCCCGGATGCAAATGCCGCCGAACGTGCTGTAAAACCATTTGTAATGGCAAGAAAGAACTTCCTTTTTTCTGGAAGTGGAAAAGGTGCCGAAAGTTCCTGTTTTCTCTTCTCTTTAATAGAAACTGCAAAATTTAATGACAAATCTCCGAAGAACTATCTTCGCTGCCTGTTTGAAAAAGTGCTTTATGCCACGACCGAAGAAGAGTGGGAAAAACTACTGCCCTGGAATATCTAAAGTAAGCCGTTCCAGTTCCGTGGCGAATGGATGGATTTAGGGAAGAATTGACGGATACCTTAAGAAGGCAAGCGGAACGAGCGACAAGGAACTTTATTTAATTGACGGTGCGTCCCATATCAAGACTTACTGGAAGAAGAATACGTTAGTGACGCGACAAACAAGCTTTCAGAGTTCTTTGGAAAAAGACTGTAACGTAACTGGGAGAGAGTTAAAAACTCGCTCTGCTCTGTGAAATGGAATAAAGCCATGGGGCGTCTTGTGGTTGTTCTTTTTCCTGTTTTTTTTTGCTAGAACTTTTTACGCAGCGTAAATCATATTGAAAATAGAATCCAGTTCTTTTTGAACGGCAAGATTTTTTTCAGTTTCGTTGTTCTTTCCAGAATTTAGTGCAACGGAAACTAAATCGCAAATCTTTTCAAAAGTTTTTTTGTCCGGCTCTTTGTACGGAATCTGTTTTATATAATTTGAAGAGTTGTTTGCTGTCGGGTTTATTAAGTGGATAATTTTGTTTGCAATTTCGCTGTTCATCAAACCTAGAAGATATAGAAATTTGCTTTCATCTTTCGGAAATATTCCTACAATCGACTGGTCGAAAACTCTGTTTTCCATTACAAAGGCGTTTATGTGGCTTGACTTTACCATTGGAAGCCCAATTCCTTTCTTGAAATAAAACGAGGAATTCTGAAAACGAGATTTTTTATTGCTGTTGTAATACTCGACGGTCTTTTTGTCCCATCGGATAAACCATTCGTCATTTTCTTTTATGTACTTTGTCTTTGAAGAACTTTTTATGTACGGAATATATGCTTCATCTGTATTTTCGATTCCGCAAATAGAATCGCTGATTATGACTTTATTTGGATTTACAACTTCATAATTTTTTGAGCCTTTTACCGATTTGTCTTTTACTCGTATAAATTTTATGTTGTCGCCGGAATAAAAGCCCGTTACAACATCAGCGACATCTCCAACAGTTTTAGAAGAATTAAAAATAGAGCTTTTTGATTTTTCTGCAAGAATAAATCTTTGCCCCGCTGAATTGAAAATATCTTTCTGATTTAGAGTGAATTTTTCTATATAATTTGGTAATTCCGTCTGTTTATTATGAATTAAAGAAAATTCTTTGGGATTTTTGAAGCCCTTGTAAACTGAAATTTCATTTTTCAGCGATGAAAGCTCATTGCTTCGTTCCAAAGTAATTATCGAAAGATTTGAATAACCGAAACTTACTCCCGGAAAGAAATTTGACGGAAAAATAAGAATTTCTGAAATTTTTGTTTTTGACAAAAGAAAGTTTCTTAATTTCTTATGAAGGTTCAAAAACATAAAAGTGTCAGGAATAATAAATGAAAGTTTTCCGCCGAATTTTAACACCGATATACAGCGCAAAAGAAAAAGAGAATAAGTTTCCTTTACATACTGCCCCGGATATTTTTTCTTCAGCAAATCACGTTTTTCGTAATCTTGCCATGCTCCATAAGGCGGATTCCCGATTATTTTTGAGTAATGACCGCCTGTTTTTTCAAACAAATCCAAATTCTCATCAAATAAAGTGTCTGTGTTTTTCAGCCATAAAGCCACATCCTGAAAAGAATCCAGCTCAGAATCGAACAATGTGTCAGTTTCCCTGACATTCACACGGCTGTTATTTTTATATTTTTCTTTTAAGATTGAGATTGCTTTTTTATCTATATCAAGCGCATCTATATGAATGTTTTTATTTGCAGCCAATAGCTCGTCTATAAAAAGTCCGCTTCCTGCCGACGGTTCAAGCACAATATCATTGTCTTTAATATCCAGCATCGAAGCCATATAAGATGTGATTTCTTTTGAGTCTGTATAATATGAGCAAAGTCTGTCGTGCATATTTTCTGTTTTACCAAGTCAAGTATTTTAGCAAATCGTTTTCTTCAAGATGTTTTTTGAATGAGTCGCTTATGTCGCAGTTCCAGTTTGCATTTTTATCAAGCCATTCTCTTATGTTGAATCCTGTGAAATTTTTTATGGCATCGTAACATTCATCTGCGCAGTAAATATCCCAAAGTTTTGAATTTTTCAAAGTCTGCAGATAATGATTTTTTTCTTTTTCATGCTGCCTGACAAAAATTATCTGCTTTTCATTCTGGTCAAGAAACTTAAAGATGCTTGCAACAAGAAGAAGTCTGTTTGTGTTGCCTTTTTCATTTGAACTGAAACCGCTCTTGAAGTCGCAATTGTAGTGAATTTTGTTTTGCTCAAAATGCAAATCAAGATTCAGATTGATTCCGCCGCTGTCAACCATAGTCCAAGGAATTTCATATTTTTCTTTCAGTTCTTTTTTCGTTTTTTCATCAAGTGCTAGAGAATCAATAAAAGTTATCGCATCTTTTTGGATTTTATCCTGAATTTTCTGAAATTCAGGAACATCAATAATTTTCAATTCATTTACGGGATAAAAGAAAGGCAGCTTGCAGAATGGTTCCCAAAGTTCTCCGATTCTGCGTGAAAAAGTCATATATTCATACGGTCAGATTTCATTCCGATATTCAAGCATGACAATATATGAAGCATAGTTTAATAAAAGCAGTTCATTCAGCAGCTTTTCATTTTGCCAGTTCTTGCTTTTTGCAGTTTCAAGGATTTTTGAGGATTGAAAATCTTTTGCGGTTTTTATCCGCTTGTTCAGTTCCGAAGCTTTCTTTTTTAAGTCGAATTTAGTTTCCAATAAATCCGAATAAATTTTCTCCGCTTCATTTCGGAACAAGCCAATATATTCGCTCTTTGGTTTTGGATAATCCATAGACAGTATTATAGTTGTTTTCTTCTGTTTTTTCTATAAAACGCAAAACGGTAAGTGTAATAGTATTATTGTATTTTTGATAAATGTTTTTATTTCTTTATTTTGTTTGTCTTGTACAAATAAAATTTTTGATCTAGACAATGAAGTTGATTTTCCTTTGGTTTCTTCTAGTGAAGAAATTGTTTTAGGGGCTAAAAGGGAAAATCCGTTTAAAAAATCAAATTCTCGTTCAATTGCACCTGATGAACAAGAAACGAATTTTGTTTATTTTAAAATTCGAACAAGCAATTTAGAAAATATAGAAAAACTTGAAAATCTTTTAGGTACACTAAACACTACCCCTCTTGATTATGAAGTAATAGAGGAAATGTACCTTTCTGATGAAGATTTAGAATGTTTTACAGAAGGAGGTTGTGAAACATCAAATTCTACTAGATTTTTGTGGTTTAATTACACAAAAGTAAGACAAACTTATATTCCATTAAAAAATGTAAAGGTTATTGTAAGTCAGTGGTGTCATGTAAAAAGTGCATATACAGATGAAAATGGTTTTTATGATATTGGAGAAAATTTTACTTCATGTTGGCAGAACACAGCAAATATAAAAGTTTGTTTTGAAACTTATAAGGACAGCGTGTATCCAACTATGTCACCAATAAAAGCTTTTTATAATGCAGGTGATAAAAAAATTTCATCTTTAAGAGGAAATGATATTTATCTAGCAAAAGATACAATTCAAAATTCTTTTGGTATACTACTGAATGCTACCGTAATGTATAGAATGTATTCGAGGGAAGATGGAATTACAGAGCCAAAATCCTTAAAATTTTGGGCAAGTCAGACGCTTGATGGTGGTGTACATTAATGCGTGATGTAATTGCTGTAGATGCAGCTACAGTAGGAGCTGTAATAGGGACTGGAATTGTTCCTGGAAAAACTAAAACGGAAACTATAACAGAAATGGTCTTTCATGAAATGTCACATGCAAGTCATTACACAAGTATAGGAAATGGAAAAATTACATATTGGAACGAAGAATATATACAAATGCTTGGTGGCTGGCTAGAACTTCTCTGTAAAGGAGAATCTCCTATTAACAATTGTTATAACGACGGAAGTAGCAAACAGGTTTGTTTTATAGAATCTTGGGGATTTTTCTACGGATATTTACTGACAAAAAATATTTTAGTGGATACAGTGTTGAATTTAATTATTATTTTTACTTAAGAAATAA
This sequence comes from bacterium, assembly GCA_963648145.1. GTDB lineage: Bacteria > Spirochaetota > Spirochaetia > Treponematales > Treponemataceae > Treponema_D. The sequence goes on from CAVJCY010000092.1 coordinate 9,334, forward strand.
CTATGCTTTTCCGAATTTTTACCATACAGTTTTCTATAAATTATATGATATACTTCCTGTTTCTGTAATATTTGAACCATATAGATATTTTTCTGTGAATTCCATAGGAGATTGGTATAAGGGCATCTCTAAAAAAACATTTTTAATGTTTTATTTAGAGAAACGTGCGAGTTTTAATTCGTTAAAATACAACGAATTAAAACATCGCGTTTTCAGAGTTACCTCGTATATTGCAATTTTTAGAGGTTCCCTTTAGATGCCCAAAGACTGTGAATGTTACAGTAAGCGTAAGATTTTACAACAGATTCACCTTCTGCTAATGCAAAGACTGCTTCTGGTTTCTGGCTAGGTTTTAATTCTTTCATCTGGAACCCCTGCGTTGTTTCAAGAGCAATCCATTCAATGTAGTGTTTTTCTTCCATTGGATGTTCAACCGAACCGACAACAACATTAACTTTTGAGCCAGTTACTGTTACAACTGGTACATGCTTTTCTACAGCTGCATCTGTTGTTCCTGGAATAAGTTCTGCCATTTCATCTCCGCAACACATTGTAGGGCAGGCTGAGCTTTTAATCATTCCTGCGATTTTTCCACATTTCTTGCATTTGTAAAATTTCATAATAATAATGCTCCTATAAATTATTATTTTTATTGTATTCCGCACACAGTCTTGAAAAAACAAGATTGTATGCGTTTACATTAAAGCCATTTTCTGCCATCAGACTGGCAACTTTTCTTTTACTATCCTGTGTAAGACTGACTACAAAGCAGCGTGGCAAGTACGAGCAATAACATCGTCCTGCTGTTCTTTTGTA
>CAVJCY010000093.1:0-10022 GCA_963648145.1 bacterium
CTAAAAATTGCAATTTTTAGAGGTATCTTTGAAAACGCGATGTTTTAATTCGTTATTTTTTAACGAATTAAAACTCGCAGGCATCCTAAAAAAAGCATTAAAAATGATTTTTTAGGATGCCCTTATTTAGTTTTGCAAATCATATAACAAAGTTTTTTTATTTTACAGACAGTTTTGTATGAGATTGCGGAAAAAAAAATTGAAAATGATTTTTTACCAGATGTCCTTTTACAGGTTCGCGGGATCTAATGGTATACCATTAAATTAATTGACACAATTAATTTAACTTTTTCTATCTATAGGAGGAACAAAAATGGATGAATTTGGTGAAAGGCTTGCAGGGATTGGAGTGCCTGCTGTGATTTTTTTAATTGTAATGTCTACAACTGGTTTAGCAGGAGCGGCTGCAGTTACTACCGCACTTGCTACATTAGGTCCCTTTGGAATGATTAGTGGAATTGGAGTACTTGTTTTAACAGGCGCAGGCTCAAGGAATATTGCAAAATATGGATACAGTGCAATCATAACAGCAACTTGCAAAAAGATTATGGAAAAGGATTGTCTTTCAAAAGATGAAATGTGTGCAAAAATTGACAAATATCCAATTACAAAAGGTTTAAAAGAAAAGGTTAAGGCAAAAATTAAAGACTGTTAAGAACAGCTCTAAAGATTATAGTTTTTTAGAGATTCCCAAAACAGAGATTTTTTATAATGCGTTTGCCATAGTTCCCATAACTTTTTTTTTGCGGTAGCGCTGGGAGGTACCCGCGAAGGTTGTTGCAACAACCGAAGCGGAAGCCCGCAGGTGTGCCATTTGCACGCCTGCGGGCTTTGGAGTGAATACGGAAGTACCGGACATAGCGACGCAACAACCGCAGGTTGTGCGGACCGCCCTGATTATTGCTCTGTTTCTTTTGACAACAAAATATAAATGTCCGATAATGAAAGCACTATGGATAAGATAAATAATAAGAAATTCTTTTTTATTGGACTGTGCGCTTTCGTAATTTTGTGCGTTTCGGTTTATTTTTCGTCTCAGCTGGTTTTTCATCACAGTGTTGACGATAGTATGGTAAAAACTGCTGAATCTAAAGTTGTGGAATTTAATTCTAATCTTAATGCAGAACTGGCTCTTGCACTTCAAATGGCACGTTCGCCGTTAATCAGAAATTATATGAAAAATCCGGAAGATTCTGCGCTTGAAAAACTTGCCCGTGAAGAAATTTCTGCATATCAAAATTCTTTTGAAAGTCATATTGCATTCTGGGTTTCTGATAAGGACTTAAAGTATTATTCTAACGGTAATTATGTTTACACTATAAATAAGTCGGATTCTGAATTTGCCTGGTATGACGACACAATGGCTCTTAAAAACCGTGATTTTGCATACAATGTTGATTACGACGCGGCTCAGAATGTTACGAATTTGTGGGTAAATGCTATTGCGCGCGATTCTGACAACAATCCGATTGGAATTATTGGCACTGGAATTTCGCTTTCAAACTTTATTAATTCAATTTACGAAAATCTTGAAAAACAGTACACAATATATATGTACAATTCTGATGGCCAGACTTGTGCATCGACAGAAGTTTTTCATCTTGTGAACAAAACACCTGTCACAGAGCTTATGCCGGCTCTTGCAGCTTTTGATATGACACCGTCAGAAACAACACTCTGCAAAACTTCAAAAGGCGATTATGTAATTAAACCGCTCGGCAATCTTGGATGGTATCTTGTTGTTTTTCAGCCTTTGAATTTTGCCGGAAGAATCAAATATGGACTTTTTCCGTTGATTATTGTTTTTGCAATTTTCCTTTTGATTAATGTTATTCTTATAATCGTTTCGCTTTATCAACCACTTGGCACAATCGCAAAGACAATTGATGACATTTCCGCCGGTGAAGCTGATCTTACAAAACGAATAACCATTCACACAGTTGGCACTTTTTCCGTTGTAAGAAAAGTTGAAAACAGTTTTAATCAGTTTATTGAACGTCTGCAAAATATTATTTCTACAATCAAAGATTCAAAGAATGCTCTTATAACTTCCGGCGAAATGTTCCGCGAAAGTTCTGTCAAAACTTCTTCTTCAATTGATTCAATTCTTTCTAGCACTTCAATGGTCAATAACAATATTGATTCTCAGAGTGCGAGTGTTCAGAGTACTTCCGCTGCTGTAGATCAAATTTCTAGCAGCATTAACAATCTTGGCAAACTGATTGGCACTCAGGCCGACTGCGTTCAGGATGCTTCCAGTGCCGTAGAAGAAATGATTGGCAATATTAATTCCGTAAATAAAAACGTGGAACGCCTTTCTGAATCTTTCGTAGCACTTGAATCTAACGCGGCAAAGGGTCTTTCCAAACAGGATGACGTAAATGCCCGAATTATAGAAATCAAAAATCAGTCTGAAACACTCAAAAATGCTAACGAAATGATTGCTTCAATTGCAGAGCAGACAAATCTTCTTGCCATGAACGCCGCAATTGAAGCTGCGCACGCAGGTGAAGCAGGCCGTGGATTCTCTGTTGTTGCCGACGAAATCCGTAAACTTTCAGAAACTTCTTCTGAACAGTCAAACACAATCGGTGAACAGATTAACACAATCAACGCTCAGATTGACGGAATTGTTGCCGCCTCTGACGAAACTCACTCGTCTTTTGTTTCCGTTACAACAGACATTCGCACCACAAACGAACTTGTGCGCCAAATTACAACCGCAATGGAAGAACAAACTTCCGGTTCGCAGCTCATTAATGAATCTCTCAGTGTTTTAAATAACAGCACAGACGAAGTCCGCACGTCTTCAAAAGAAATGGAAAACAGCAGTCTCAAAATCTTAAGCGAAGTTATCAACCTTCAGTCTGCAACAACAAATATGCAGGAAGGTCTCGATTCAATGAATTCAACCACTCGCGAAATTGGCGAACTTGGCGCCCAGATGACAGAAGTCAGCCAACAACTAGAACAGTCAATCCAGAATATCGGAAAGCAAATCGACCAGTTCCGCGTTTAGTTTTTAATTTTTTGGGGCATTTCCTCGCTCCGCGGCTGTTCCACAGTTCGCTAACGCTCAAAGTCCGCAGCGGCACAATTTGTACCGCTGCGGACTTCGGCTTCGGCTGTTCAAACAGCCTTCGCCGCTGTTCCATAGCCGGCCCTTGTTTTATCGTTTACCGTAAATCTTCAGACATTATGCAGTTCTAGTGAATTTAAACCTTCCATCTGCCGATTTTTAAACTATAATGGCACTCAAAAAAATTATTTTTCTGATTTTTTTTATTTCCAGTTTTCAAAATATTTTTTGCCAGATGACGCCACAACCGTCAACAAACGAAGTGCGTCATAATCCTTGGTCACTTATAATTTACCGCCCGGAAAATAATGGCGACTTAAATGACGTTCGCTGCTGGCTCAAAATCCAGAACTCCCAAACTGGCGAGGACGTAACCTGCACAAAAATCAAGGCAAAATATGAATGGGTCAGCATGACTAAAAAACTTCAGAAAAATCCCAAAAGCATTGCGGGTCTTTTTATTCCGGATACAAACACAAAACTTTTTAATTATCAGAAAACTTACTATTTAAGTGGCGGAATGGCGGCTCATTTGACACTCCCAAAAGGAAAGTACAAAATCAGCGTTTACACGCCAAAAGACAAAACAAACCTTTTTCAAACGGAAAATTCTGACGACTGGACTTCCAACATTTTTGAATATGACACAGAAAATCCAGCAAAAGTAATTTTTGTAATTCCAGTAACCAATGATAATGGCTTTTATAAAGGCGAATGGAAAATCAGTTCTCAAGCACCAAAATGGTTTAAATTTACAGTTCCACAAACTTCAATTTCTGAATAAATACAAAAAAATCCACCTGCAGCGCAATTTTACGCAAGCAAGTGGATTTTACACGTCATTTAAGGGATGTTTTTAGATTTTTTGGCAAGTTACTTTTCGTAACCAAGACTCATCGGTTTTGCATTAATGTTACCAATTTTTATAACAGTGAAAATACCGCTTTCTTCATTTACAAAACCTGACAAAGTTATCTGTTTAATATTTTTCTTTGACGCTAAACAATCCATAGAAACTTTTTCAAAACGCGGACCATTTTCAAATCTGTCGTCTTTTCTGTCATCTTTTGCAAAACGTCCATCTTTAGGACCATTTTTGTCACCGCGGTCATCTTTAATTTCAGGGTGCTTTTCATCCGGTGCCGGTTTTTTGTCCATTTTCGGATCTGGTTTACAAGTTGGCGCGTTTGCATCATTTGTCAGAATGTAAGTTTTTCCGTTTTTGGACTGAAAATAAATCGTTCTAAGACCTTTTTTTTCTGTTACAGAAATTTTACCGGAAATTACCTGAATCTGATTTTTTTCTGAATCAGGCTTTTTTTCATCATGCTGAATTTCAATTTTCGGAACTGGTTTTTTATCAGAAGTATTTTCAACTGCCTTTGGAACTGCAAAAAGCGAAGCCCCAGCCATTGTTGTTACCATAGATAAAGCAATAAATCCTTTAACATTCATATTCATAATTTTCTCCTTGTAAGAAGTCAACTTTGATTTGACTCTTTTTGCATATTCAATTGATATGCGCTTAATTTTTTGAAGTTTGCAACACAAACTTTTGCAGGTGTTTTTTAATTCACCTTACATTCTTAAATATACAGCCGCTCAAGTTTTACAACATGAACACAAAGTAAGAGATTTCTAAGAGAAAATTTATTTTTTCGAAGCAGAAATGCGTTAGGGATTGTAGCACCTGCGAAGCAGTCCCGGAGCGGAGGCGAAGCTGGAGCGGAGGGATGAGCCGCGGTTAGACGGCGAAGTGCGGAAAGCCCGACCCGACGTTTACGGCGGGTAACGCCCAATCTATTCCCCCTGTACCGCAAATGCACAGTATTCTAACGCTTTTTACACAAATTCATCGCAAAATCCGCCAGAACAATCATTGCGCCTGTCATGCTTAAATATTCTGCAAGGCAGACAAAAATATTTGTGGCGGAAAGTTTCCATGCGTTAATGCAAAAAAGATAAACATAAATCTGGCTGTGGATAATGCTGAAAATTCCAAGTGCAAAAATCAAAAATTCAGCAAAATAAATGGCTTGCTTTTTAGCGCTGTTTCTTAGTTTTTGCAGTTTTGAATGTAAATGCAGCCCTAAGTGGAAGCCCATAATCAAAAATCCCCAGCAGCAGGCAAAAGTGTGGAGCGGGCGAGCCCAGAAAGTCATTTTTACTGTAGAAAAACTGAACACGGCACCGCTTAGCATAACTGAAGAAAAAGCCATTAAAATCATCAGCAAAAACAAAACCCACGTTGTCGCGCTAAAAAGAATGCGGGTAGAGTTGTATTTTCCGCGGAAAGTGCTTTTGTAAAATCCTGCGTTCAGAACGTGATGCAAAATAAAAAGCGCAAAAAGAGCCGCACCAAAAAGCCCGTGCAAAGAAAGGTTTCGGATAACTTCGTGGCACATTAAAAAAAGAAAATCTAAAAACATTAAAATGTCGGTGGTGATTCTGGCTGTCTTTTTTAAGTTCATAAAATGTTTCCTTATAAAAAATCCAAGTACAAAATTATAATCCGCTGGTTTTTATTTTTTTAGTTTAGATTTGGGCGTTCATCGCGAGTTTGAAACTCGCGATGCCGGGCTGCTACAGGTTCCGCTTTCGCTCCAGCCTCCTCGCTACGCCTTCGGCTTCGTTCCGGTGGCCGCTTCGCGCCTTTCGTATCCCTAACGCTTTTTTACTTTACTTCCAAAAGTCTGTAATTTCTTGTGCCTCCACCGAGTTTTTCAAGTTGTTCGACCATGCCGGTGCGGTGGGATTTTTTCCATTCCGCTTTTGTTTGCAAGGCAGAGAGAAATGTTTTTAATGTTTCCGTCAAATGCGGGCAGCATATGAAGCCGCACTCGGAAAACAGAAATTAAAGTGTCAAAATCCGCAAATTCTTTTACAGTCCGGGCATATTTTAAGAGATTTCCCTTTTTGAGCGGCAGATTTATGTAGTCATTGTCGCTTACCATTACGCATCTGCCGATTTTTGTAAAACCGTGCTTTTGCGCATAGGAAAGATTCATCTGTGCAGTTGCGCGGTTGCCGGAAAGTCCGTTGCCAATATAGTCGTCAAAAACGTTATTCGGGAACGTTCAAGATTCTCAATCTTACATAAAAATGACGTTCGTGATAACCTTGAAGTATAGAAATTTTAGAATTTTGAAATCGGGAAAACTTATTTTTCCGCTACGCAAAGGATTCCGTATTCATTGTCAGTTAAAAATGAGCCTTCCTTTATTTTCTTAAATCGAATCTGCAAATTCAAATTGATAAAATATTCTCCATTTTCTTTTTCGATTTTCATATAGTTATGACGTGTTGCAGAAGGACTTTCAAAACCGAGTTGCTTTATTAAAAATTGCTTGAATTCATCAACAATAGTTGAATGAAATGCCACAACATCACCATCATTTTTTACGACAATATATCCGCCGTTTACTGAACTTTTTCCGTTCCAGTCAGTAGAAAGCCTCATTCCGCAGAACATATCATATAAAAGTGTTCCTATTTTTCTTTCGTAAATCGCATATTTATCTGAATATCCATAGTTTGCAACATTTTTCAAAGCAATGTAATTTAAAATAGCCAGGCAACTGGAATTTTCTGATTTTCCTTCGTTTTCAAAATAATAAAATTTGAGCATTTCACCTAGAATTTTTGGAAGTTCAATTCCGCCAGAAAGAATCAAGTTTCTTTCCGCTGTTTCCCTGCACGCTTTTACAAATGTCAAATTGCATTTTGAAGTTTTTAAGAAATGCATTCTTTCGCCGATTGCTGTATGCCCTTTACTGTCAAAAATATTGTTAAACTCATTCATTATCTTATCATTGATATTTCCAGTAACATTAAATCGGAAGTTTGTATTGTTCTTGCTCGCATTAAAAAGAGTGGCTTCCGCAGAAAAAGATGATTTACACGAAAATCCGACAATGGAATTTATCCCGCTTCTGTAGTCCTGCACTTCCATTTCTATATCATCAGTCTTGCTTGAAGGCGCCTTTAATTTTGAGATTTTCGCTTCCTCAAAAAATGCAGAAATTTCATCAGTTGCAACAATAGAGTTTCCAGTAACTTTTAACTGTATCAAATCCCAGATTTTTTCTTTGTACTTCTGAATTTTTTCAATTGGAATCTGTCCGGCGACTTCCTCATCATTCAGCAAAATGCGGACTGTCTTTCCAGTAAAGTAGGAATAATTTTCACGTAGAATTTTTATGATGTTCAGAAAAACATTTTTCATTGCATCTAAATTTTTATCTGCAATGTAAAGTTTTCCGTCATTCAAAAGTTTTAGAAAAATATAAACTTCGCTCCATTCTCCTTTGTTGCCTTTTAAATTATTTTCGCTCATCTAAAACCTCTTTTATTTTTTCAGCAATCGATTGAATGACTGGTACTGTTACGGAATTTCCGAACTGTTTATAAAGATGTGTATCTGCAAGAACTAATTTAAAAGAGTCTGGAAAGCCTTGAAGTCTTGCCCATTCGCGGGGGGTCATTTTTCTGATTCCGTCGGTATTTACAGTTCCTTTTATATGTGTCATTGGGGTTAAATCTGTCTGCCTCTTATCGACAATTAAATTCCGTTCTCTGCCCATTCCGCCGCAGACTATTGCGCCAGCCGTTCCGTCAAGACTTCTGATTTCATAGCCGAAGCCGTGTCCTAACGCTTCATGTCTTGTTTTGTGGCGGATTAAAGTCTGAATGTAAGTTGTGCTTAAATAATATTTTGCAGAAACTGGTTCTTCTTCGATTATGTCTTTTATCTTTTTAGAAGAATCTGTTGCTGTAGGAAATAAAAACTTTTCTACACTCAAGTCTTTTCTGAATGCAACGATATATATTCTTTCGCGGTTTTGCGGAACTCCGAAATCTTTGCTGTTCAAAATTTGAGAAAAAACATTATAGCCAAGTTGTTCAAATGTTGATTTTATGATTTTAAAGGTTCTGCCCTTGTCGTGAATTACAAGTCCTTTTACATTTTCACAGAAAATAACTTTGGGCTTGTGATATTCGCAAATTCTTGCAACATCAAGAAAAAGTGTGCCACGACATATTCCTTTGTAATTGTCGTTAAATCCTTTTCTTTGCCCTGCAAGACTAAAGGCCTGGCAAGGAAAACCCGCCAGACAGACATCAAACGGAGGAATTTCCTTTTCATCAATTTTTGTTATATCCCCAGCGATATTTTCAGGATTTTGAAAATTTGCAAGATAAGTTTTTTGAGCATATAAATCCCATTCAGAAACAAAAACAGTTTCTGAAATTTCTTTGAATGCATTTTCAAAACCAAGCCTTATGCCTCCAATTCCAGCAAATAGGTCTATAAAACGAAGTTTCTTTTCTTTTAAAGGTTCGTTTTTTTGGACAAGTTCTGACATTTCTTATAAATCCTTTTCTTCTATTTATAAAATCGACAATTAATAAAACAAACTTAAATTAAAATCTGTCTTATAAAACGAACATTTTTTAGAACAAGTGTTTTTTGCGTTAGGGCATGGAAGCCCGGAGTTCTGGAGCAACCAAAGGTTGCGGAAGAATGAGCGGATAGCGCAGGCAGGTAACGCCCGGACAAAAAATTGATTTTTTCATTTTCACAGTTTTCCATATTCCTCGTCGCTTACTTTTTCAAGCCATTCGTTGCCTGTGTTTTCGCCGGGAATTTCAAATGTAATGTGGCTGAACCAGCTGTCTTTTTTTGCTTCGCGACAGAGCCTAAAAAACGATTTTGTAAAATGGTGCGGCGATAAGACAGAAAAACTGAACATTGTTGCAACCGGCGACATTCCATTTAATCTTTCGCTTTTGGGCTTTGACAAAATTATTAACACTGGCAAAGAAAGTGAACTTGTTTTTATTCCTCTTTTTCCGCAGCTGGAAACGCCGCTTTATATAATCTGGAAAAAATCAATGCAGCTTACGCCTCCTGCAAAAAAACTGATGGAACGGTTCCGCTTTTTGGTTTTGTAAGGAAGGGAAAAAGTGGAGTGTGTGAAAAAGTTTTGCGGTTATAAGCCAAAAACTTGCTGTAAAGGGCATCTCTAAAAATTGCAATTTTTAGAGATGCCCAAAACTAAATTCCTAAAAATTGTTCTGCATTTTTGTGTGCAATATTTTCTTTTGCCTTCAAAGAAAGGGGGAGTGTCAGAAAATTTTCAATTTCTTCAGCCTGACTCCAAAGCGGAAAATCACTCCCAAAGAAAATTCGGTCATCACCGTAAGTGTTTATAAAATGCACAGTTTTTTTCGCCCCCAAATACGTCATAGAAGACGACATATCAAAAAAAAGATTTTTGCAATCATAGCCACTTAAAGTTTCCAAAGCCTCATCAAATCGCATCCAGCCGCCCAAATGTGCTGCGACAATCCTAAGTTTTGGAAATTCGTGAACAAGATGTCTGATTCGTGCCGGATGCGAAAGATTTTTTACCGGATCGCCACAATGAAATAAGACCGGTAGTCCAAGATTTTGCAAATAATCATAGGCAGCAAAAAGACGCTCGTCATCAATTGCAAAATTCTGTTGCTCCGCATGAATTTTTACCCCATAAAGCCCCGACTTTTTAATAAAATCAACTTCTTCTACCGGAGATTCTTGTGCCGCATGAATTGAACCAAAAGAAAAGAAATCTTCATACTCATTATTCTGATTTACCGCAAATTCATTAATTTTCCGAACCTGCTCAGCCTTTATTGCAACCGAGAGCGTCACAAACCGCGAAATTCCCGCAGCCTTACCAAAAATCATCAGATTTTCCGCCGTTCCAGGCCATCCCGCCTCTTGATTACAATAATTTCTCAGAAAATCCGTAGCCTTTTTTGCAATTTTTTCTGGATAAATATGCGTATGAAAATCAATAAAATCCATAAAAAAAATATATCAAAAAAACAGATTTTAAGAAATTTCATTTTTATTTGGGCGCAAATTAAGTTTTCCAAGTCGCATTTCCGTGCTCGC
>CAVJCY010000094.1:0-9856 GCA_963648145.1 bacterium
CTTTTTTTGGCGGTTTTCACCTGACCCGTAGTGGTTAATTTCGTCGGACTCTAACACTCTAAAAATGATTGACAATTAAAATTCTTGAAAATATACTTTTTTTCACGGAGTTCTTTCTGACAGAACAAAGAACTTTAACGCTGAAATTGTGCGACATAATTTAACGGCACTTACAATATGAACTTATTTTAGGGGGAAATTATGATTGAAGACGAAGATGATTCAGAATTTTACAAAAATCCGAACGGTTTTGAAGATGATTTTGAAGATTCAGAGGAAGACAGCGAATTAGATTATTATGACGATGATTCAAATCTTTCTTATGATGATATTTTTAAAGAAGAAGATGATTTTGATGAACCGTATGATGATCATGAACCGGAAGACGGATATGATTACCGTCGCGGTTAAAAAGATTCTTCTTACTATGATTATAACTATCCTTACTGCGTGAGCGATTGTAGCGGCCGCGAAGCGGGACACCGTAAAAAAAGTGCCATTGTTCTGGCACTTTTTAATGGTGGCCGGAGGCGAATGCCGTAGCCGCGAAAAGCGCGGTGGCATTTATGCCACACGCCCAAAAATTACATCCTTTCAAGATACGGAACAAGTACAAGATTCAATGCATTTTTAATTACTGTGAGAGTACATTCTGCAAGGTAAAGTCTTGCGCCGGAAAGTTTTTTGTCTTGAGCATTCATAATTGAACACTGCTGGTAAAAACGGCTGAAAAGTTTGCTTGTTTCGTAAAGATAGGCGGTCATTACGCTTGGATCGAGGTTTTCGGCAGATTTTTCTACTGCGGCCGGGAAATCGCCCAACTGTTTGATAAGTTCCCATTCTTCAGGAGCGGTTAAAAGTGCAACTGCATCCGAAGAATTGTCGGCTTTTAACCCACTTTCTGCAGCCTTTGCAAGGATTGAATTGATTCTAGCACCCATATACTGAAGGTAAGGACCTGTGTTTCCGTTAAAACTTAAACTTTCTTCCGGATTAAAAAGCATATCTTTGATTGGAGTTGCCTGCAAAAGATAATAATGCAGTGCTCCAAGAGCAACTTTTTCTGCGACATCGTCAGCATTGCCAACCTGTTCGTCGCGGCCTCTCTGTTTAATAGCTTCAAGAGCATCGGCGTGAAGCGAGTCAATTAAATCGTCGGCATCAACAATTGTGCCTTCGCGACTTTTCATTCGTCCACTTGGAAGATTTACAAGGCCGTAACTTAAATGATAAAGGCGGTCTGCCCAGTCAAATCCAAGTTTTTTGAGAATGTGGAACAAAATTTTAAAATGATAATTCTGTTCGCTGGCAACAACGTAAACAAGTTGATTGAACGACCAGTCATCGTGGCGGCTGATTGCGGTTCCAATATCCTGAGTGATGTAAACTGAAGTTCCGTCTTTTCTTAAAAGTACTTTTTCGTGAACGTCCTCGTCCTTGCCTTTGCCAACAACGTCCGTAACGTCAATTCTGATAGAACCGTCTTCTGCCTTGAAGAAAACGCCTTTTTCAAGACCTTTTAGAATTTCGTCTTTGCCTTTTAAATATGTTTCACTTTCAAAATAAAGTTTATCAAAAGAAACGCCCGTCCTTTTGTAAGTTTCTTTTACACCGTCAAGAGTCCAGTCGTTCATTGTTTGCCAAAGTACACGAACTTCTGGATCACCTTTTTCCCACTGAATAAGCATATCTTCTGCCTGTTGTGCAGCTTCTGGATGAGCAGTTTCCGGCTTTCCTTTTTCGCCTTTTAAATAACGGTCGAATTCAATGTAACATTGACCAACAAAATGGTCGCCTTTCATTCCAAGTTTTTCTGGAGTATCGCCGTTTGCTTCGTGAAATAATTTATAAGCAAGCATTGATTTACAAATGTGAACTCCACGGTTATTGATTAAATCAACTTTATAAACTTCTGCGCCGGCCATTTTTAAAATTCTGCTTACAGATTCGCCAAGTGCATCGTTTCTTAAATGTCCAAGATGGAGCGGTTTGTTTGTATTTGGCGAAGAATATTCAATCATTACACGGCGGCCTTCAAGTGGCTTTTTTCCTTCTGAATTAAATGAACCGTAATTATCTTTTTGTTCTGAAATTGAACGCAATATTGGTTCTGCACTGCCAGCTTTATCAAGTTTTACGTTTATGTAAGGTCCCACGGCAACAAATTCACCAATGCCGGCTGTCTTTGAATCAATTTTTTGAACGACTGCACCTGCAATTTGAGGCGGTGCCATGTGAAGTGTTTTTGCAAAAATAAAAAGTGGAATTCCCAAATCTCCCATTTCAGAATTTGGTGGAGTTACTACGTTCAAATTTTCAGCTTTTGCTTCCTCTGCAGTAAGGCTTTTTTCTTTGATAAAATCATTAATTGCATTTGCAACTGTCTGTCTCAAAATATCTTTAACATCTGCCATTTTATTTTTTCCTTATTTCTGAAAGTTTTAATATTGGGCATCTCTAAAAAAAAGTTTTCGATGTTTTTTTAGAGATGCAGCGAGTTTTAATTCGTTGATACAGCACGAATTAAAACATCGCATTTTCAGAGTTACTTCTAAAAATTGCAATTTTTAGAAGTTCCCTATTGTAATGTCCGTTATCTGTCTTCTCGAAAGAATGGAACGCCAAGTTTTTCTGGAGCCTGATTTTCTTTTTGATTTCTGATACTTGCAAAAACAAGAACGATAATCGTAATCAGATACTGTGACATTTTGAATAATTCTTTTGCACTGCGCGAAATTCCCGGTATATTCTGAGGCAGAACGTAAAGGAATCCAAAAAGCATTGCACCAAGAATTGCCTTGCGACTGTCCCAGAGCGCAAAAATTACCAGTGCAACGGCAAGCCATCCGCGGTCGCCGAATCCGTTGTTATTCCAAGTTCCGCCAAGATATTCCATTACAAAATAAAGTCCGCCAAGTCCCGCAATTGCTCCTCCGCAAACAGTCCCAATGTACTTGTATTTTTCAATATTAATTCCAGCAGAATCAGCTGCGGCTGGATTTTCGCCAATTGAACGTAAATTCAGACCGACACGGGTTTTTAACAAAAAGAACGCAACGACAAAAGCAAGAATGATTGCAAAATATGTAAGAAATCCATAAGAAAAGAAAATTGTGCCAAAAAACGGAAGTTCTGACAAAAATGGAATTGTTTTTTGATAGGCACTAGCGGTAGTGGCAACAGAAATCTGTCCTACTCCACCGGCAAGTTTAGAAATTGAACCGCCAAAAAAGTTACCAAAACCAATACCAAAAGTTGTTAAAGCAAGCCCTACAACATTTTGATTTGCGCGTAGTGAAATTGTTAAAAAACTGAAAACAAAGGCACCGGCAGCGGCAACTAGCAGTGCAAAAAAGAAAGAAATCAGAAAACCGACGATTGGGACGGGAGTTCCGCCAGCAGCCGTAATGGCACGCTCATACATAAATGCAGACATAAGCCCTGAAATTCCGCCCATATACATAAGTCCTGGAATTCCAAGATTTAAGTTCCCGGATTTTTCTGTAATAATTTCGCCAGTTGAACCAAGTAAAATAGGAATTCCCTGAACAATTCCCTGACGCAAGACTGTAAGAATAACTGTAAACATTACTGAACCTCTCTTTTAGTTTCTTTCTGAAAATTAATTCGGTATCTTGTAAAAAATTCACTTCCAATCAAGAAGAAAAGGAGAATTCCTGTGATAATATCAGAAACATTTTCGTTCAAACCAAATTGACTAGCAATTTGAACAGCACCACTTTCCATTGTACAAAGCAGAAGAGAAATTCCAGTCATTGCACCCATATTAAAATTAGACATCCATGCTACAATGATTGCCGTAAATCCACGACCATCTGATAACGTTGTTGAAATTGTGTGACTAGCCCCTGCAACAACAAGACATCCGGCCAAACCGCAAATTGCGCCAGAAAGTGCCATTGTACGAATAATAACTTTTTTTACGTTAATTCCGGCGTAGATTGCTGTATCCCAACTTTCGCCAACGACCGTAAGTTCGTAGCCGTGTTTTGTATATTTGATATAAAAAGTAACTGCAACTGCAATAATCAAAACGAAAATTACGTTAAAACCGAAACTTCCGCGTCCAAAAAGCTCAGGGAACCAGCCGGCGTGCGTGTCCATATTGATAATTCCGACCGTATTTGAACCAACAGGCTTTTCCCAAAATGTAATGCAGAAACTGATAATCTGCATGGCAACATAATTCAACATCAAAGTAAACAAAGTTTCATTAGTATTGAATTTTGCCTTAAAATATGCCGGAATAATTGCCCAAATCATGCCAAAAAGGGCACTCAAAACAACAATCATAGGTAAAAGAATTCCGTTTGGAATTCCCTTGCAATAAATCATCAAAAGTGCACTTGCAAGACCTCCCATAAGCATCTGACCTTCCGCACCGATATTCCAGAATTTCATCTTGAATGCGGGTACAAGACCTATTGCAACAAGCAGAAGAACTAAAGTATCGCGCACAGTTGACCAGATTCGTCGTCTTGAACCAAAGGCACCTTTCAAAATTCCGCCGTAAATTTCTAACGGATTTTGTTTTGTAATAGAAACAATTACAATCGCACAGACAATAAGAGCCAAAACCATGCCCAGAACACGGCACAGCATTTTTTTGCCAAAGGCCATGTTATCATTTTTAGAAAGACGGATATTAAACATTTTTATCCTCACTGCTGTTATTTTTCTGAGTATCAACATCGCTTGTCATCAAAATTCCAAGTTCCTCTTTTGTAGTTGACCTTGCATCAACGCAACCAGAGATTCTGCCACTGTTCAAAACCACAACTCTGTCGCACAAAGAAAGCATTACGTCCAAATCTTCAATTACACAAATGACGGCAACACCTTTTTCCTTTTGACCATTCAGAAGATTATAAATGAGGTAAGAAGAATTTATATCAAGGCCGCGCACAGGATATGCAACCAGTAGAACTTTAGGATGAGAAGAAATTTCACGACCGACAAGAACTTTCTGAACATTTCCTCCAGAAAGCCGTCTTACAGGATAATCAATGCTAGGAGTTACAACGTCGAGACCTTCCTTAATTTTCTGGGCAATTGATTTTGGTTCACGACGGCTTAAAACAGGCGCATGCCCATCATGATAGCGCTTGAGCATAAAGTTATTTGTCATGCCCATAGAACCAACAAGTCCCATTCCAAGACGATCTTCCGGAACAAAAGAAATATTCACACCCATTTTTACTAACTTCGCCGGATTTTTATTCGTGATGTCAAATTCAACATCATTCATCATATAAGTAATATTTCCGGATTCTACGTGCTGCATTCCGACAATTGATTCAAGAAGTTCTTTCATACCGCTGCCGGCAATACCCGCAATGCCAAGAATTTCTCCCGAACGTGCCGTAAAACTCACACCATTCAGACTCTTCAGACCTTCTTTATTCAAAACCGTAATATTATTTACACTAAGAACTTTTTTTGGATTTATCGGCTCCGAACGTTTTATATCAAGACTGATTTTTTCGCCGACCATCATTTCTGTAAGACTGTTCACAGTTGCATCTTTAGTGATTACAGAGCCAATATATTTACCCTTGCGCAAAACTGAAACACGGTCAGAAATTTCAAGAACTTCATTCAGTTTATGAGTAATAATGATGATAGATTTTCCTTTTTCGCGCATATTTCGTAAAATTTGAAAAAGACTTTTTGTTTCCTGAGGTGTCAAAACCGCCGTCGGCTCGTCAAGAATGAGAATATCTGCACCCTTGTACAAAGTTTTTAATATTTCTACCGTCTGCTTTTGTGAAACAGACATATCATAAATTTTCTGATTAAGATTAATTTTAAAACCGTAACGGTCGCAAAGCTCAGTAAGTTCTTTATTTACCTGTTTTTTATTTACAATAAATGAACCTTCCTGACCAAGAATAATATTCTCTGCTGCTGTCAAAACATTTACCAGCTGATAATGCTGATGAATCATTCCTATTTTGTAATTATATGCATCTTTTGGTGAACGAATTGTAACAGGATTTTTGTTTATAAGAATTTCACCTTCATCCGGACGATAAATTCCGGCAATCATATTCATTAAAGTAGTTTTTCCACTGCCATTTTCACCAAGAATAGCAAGAATTTCATGTGATTTTACGCCAAGATTTACTTTATCATTGGCAACTACAGAACCAAAACGCTTTGTTATGTTTTTTAATTCAATGGCGTATTCTGAACTCACTTTTTAGTCCTTTGATTTTGATGTAAACCTCTAAAAATTCAAGATTTTTTAGAAGCGTCGTGATTTTTTAGAAAACTTTGGATATTGAAGCTCTCAAAGTTTCCTATAAAAAAAATCAGCGGTGACACAAAACTGCGCCACCGCCTTACATTATATAGAAAATCAGTTTTATTTTTCTACAATACCGTCAATTCTGATGTCAAATGCAGGAGCAGCAAAACCTGTCTGTTCATTGAATGCACCATTAGAAACATAAGCTGCATATTTAGCATAGTCTCCGCCTTCAGCAATCAAGTCTTCAAGATTTTCGCCTTTTACCTGGAATGTTGCAGTATTAAATACTTTCAAAGTACCAGCCTTAAGGTCAGCAATTGTTTTATCAACAACGGCCTGAGTTCCTTTAGCGGCAACTTTTGTATTTACAGGAGTAATATAAACGGCTCCGTCAGCATAACCTTTTGCCCAATCAACAGGGAAATTCTCACCGTTTTTGAATGCTACAGCAGATTCTTTATAGAATGCACCCCAGTTCAAAGCAGCGGAAGTAAGTGCTGCATCTGGAGCAACAGAAATCATATCAACATTGTAGCCAACACAAGGAACACCGGCAGCCTGACAAGCAGTAGGAGCACCAGTTGTATCTGCATGCTGAGAAATCAAAACACATTTAGCAGCAATAAGAGCTTTTGCAGTTTCTTGTTCAAGAGACATATCTGCCCAAGAATTTGTATATCGTACTTCCATTGTTGCAACTGGACAAACAGAACGAACTCCAAGGAAGAATGAAGTATAACCAGAAACAACTTCAGCATAAGGATAAGCACCTACGTAACCGATTTTTGCTTCTTCCGCTTTGATTTTTCCGTCTTTAATCATTTCATTTAATTTTAGACCAGCAACTACACCAGAAACATAGCGAGATTCATAAACAGCAGGCATAAAGTTGTGAACATTCTTAAGCCCACTAGATGCAGCCTGATAACCTGTAGCGTGAGCAAACTGAATTTCAGGATATTCTTTTGCAGCCTGAATAAGATAAGATTCATGACCAAAAGAGGTAGCAATAATGTAATTACAATTCTGTTCCGCAAGGTCAATTACTGCATCGTAACATTTTTCTGATTCAGGAATACCTTTCTTTTCAATAACGTCTGCATCAGACAAGCCAAGTGCAGTTTTCATTTCCTGGATACCAGCCATGTGAGCTGCTGTGTAACCTTCATTTTCGTCACCAATGTAAATTACACCTACTTTAAATTTGCCAGAAGAAGCTTTTGCCCCTTCAGATTTTTCTACATTCTGTGATTTTTTAGAACAACCAGAGAATGCCAAAGTTGCTGCCACTACTGCTACTGCAATAAGTCCAAACTTTTTCATCTTACAACTCCTAAATGTTGTTAATTAGATTAGGGATCTCTAAAAATTGCAATCTTTAGAAGCACCCTTAAACAAAAAAAGGCGCAACAAGTCCGAGTTTCACCCCCACTTTTACGCCTTCGTCTGTCAAAATATGCACGTATTATAACAATTTATTAAGGAAGATACAACACGCACGCACGCACTTCATTTTTCTGCATTTTTCCTACATTAGGCCAGTGCCTCGTCCAACTCGCCTTCCGCAGTTCGCTATTCGCTCAAAGTCCTCGGCACACAAATAGTGTGCCTGCGGGCTTTGGCTTCGTCAGTTGAAACTGACTTCGCCACTGCTACAGCCTCGGGCCAGGTGTTTCGTAAAAAAAATACTTTCCCTAGGAAAATCCAATTCCAAGAGTTTTCTTTCGTTAGCTAAAAATTGCAATTTTTAGAGATACCTTTAATTTTCCGTAAATCTCGTAAAAAAAATCGTCAGTCCATTACTTCCCGGTGAGTAAAAAAAAGCTGCCTGAGATTTTCAGACAGCATTTTGATTAAAGTCAAGAATTAGAACATCTCCAAAAACTGCAATTTTTAGAGATTCCCATTACAAGGTTGCAAGTGTTCTTTCTATTCTGGCAAGTGATTTTTCTTTGCCAAGAACCCAGATTGAACCGATGAGTGGCGGTGAAACACGGCTTCCAGTTACAGCCATTCGAATTGGCATCATAAAGTCACCAAGTTTTATTCCAAGTTTTTCGGCATTTTCCTTTGCAAGAACTTCTGCCTCATCATGTGTTTTACCAAAAATTTCAGAAACAAAGGTTTTTGCAGCTTCAAGAACTTCTTTTGTTTTTGCAACATCAAGTTTTTTAGGAATAATCTGATCTGATGGCGGAACTGCTGGTTCTGTGAACATAAAATGTACCATTTCGGCAGCATCACAAAGAAAGTGCAGACGTTCTTGAATCAAAGGCATAAGGCCAAGAAGTGTTTTTTCAACATCTTCCGTACTCATATTCATTGACTTGTCCACGCAATATGGACGGCCGTCCCCGCCAAGTGCAACTCCAGAATATTCCGGACCAACTTTTGGTTTTGGCTGAGGATTTTCAGGATTAATTTCCAGCGTAGCATCTCCCGTTCCTGTAATAAAAGGCAGTGTCCACTTGTAAAGTTCTTCAGCAGACAACATTCGAATATAGTTTCCATTGTAATATTCAAGTTTTTTGTAATCAAAAACAGCTGGTGCTTTATTCAAATGCTCAAGTTTAAATGCTTTTGCAAGTTCTTCCAAAGTATAGAATTCCTTGCCTTCTTCGTAAGAACAGCCAAGAAGCGCAACATAATTCACAATGGCCTGTGGCAAATAACCGCGCGCACGGAATTCATTCAAAGAAGTTGAACCGTGTCGTTTAGAAAGTTTCTTTCCGTCAGCACCGTTTACCATCGGCAAATGACAGAATTCCGGATGTTCCCAGCCAAAAGATTTATACATCTGAACATGAAGCGGTGTAGAAGGAATCCACTCCTGAGCGCGCATAACATGAGTAATGTGCATCATATGGTCATCAACAATATTTGCAAGGTGATATGTCGGAAATCCATCAGACTTAAGCAGAACAGGGTCTGGCGAAATATCTTCATTTTTCCACTGAATTGTTCCAAGAATATGATCTTCAAAAGTAGTTTCGCCTTCCATTGGAACTTTAAGACGAATTACATACGGTTTACCGGCATCAAGATTTGCCTTAACTTCTTCCGCAGTCAAATGACGGCAGTTTCTATCATATCCCGGTGGCATTTTATTTTCAGTCTGAATTTTTCTGATTCTGTCCAAGCGCTCTGCATCACAAAAACAATAATAAGCCTCTCCGTTTTCAATCAGCTGCATTGCATATTTTTTGTAAAGTTCAAAACGTTCACTCTGAACATAAGGACCGTACGCCCCCCCCTTGTCGCCACCTTCGTCCCAGTCAATTCCAAGCCAAGACATTGTGTCATAAAGATTCTGAACATATTTTTCATCATAACGTGTGCGGTCTGTATCTTCCAGGCGCAAAATAAATTTTCCGTTTTTAGATCGTGCAAAAAGATAATTAAAAAGTGCTGTTCTTACACCACCAATATGCTGCATTCCCGTTGGTGACGGAGCATATCTTACTCGAACTTCATCGCTCATTTTTTTCCTCTGAAAATAAAAATTAGTAGCAGAAAGTATAATGGGAACCTCTAAAAATTGCAATTTTTAGAGGTAACTCTGAAAACGCGATGTTTTAATTC
>CAVJCY010000095.1:0-9774 GCA_963648145.1 bacterium
GAATTCGCGGAACTTTTCCCTTTGTGTCAGTTTTTTTTGATTTTTTTACTCCAATTTCTTTTGAATCAGATTTTGTGATTTCCGTCGTATTTGATTTGTCAGTTTTTTTCATAAATTATTTCCTGAAAATTCTATTTTAAAGATGAACCTAAAGCCCCGATTTTTTTTATCAACGGGAAAGTTGAAATGACTTTTACGATTTTTGTTTTTCTGATTTTTGGAGCAAGAATTGTTCTCCAGACTTTTACAAAAAGTTTTGCAAGAAAATAAAGCGGTACAAAAAGAATCAGAGAAAAAACAAGTGAACCGCAGACAATGGAATTATTGATTTTTGTAAAGCTCATCAAAGGAATATTTAAAAATCCAGAAAAAACTTTTTCCATAAACGAAAGATTTAAAATCCAATAGCCAAAATTGTCAAAAAGCGGATCCAAAACCGGTGCCAGAATTGAAAAAAGCAGTGTAAAAATTGCAAGACCGCCTTTATTTATCCTCAAAAACAGAAACGCAACAGTCAGAATGTACCACAAAAGATTGTTTTTTGGCAAAAAGCCTAGAATCATTCCCAGACAGACGGAGAGGGCAATTTCGCCAGGTTTTGAATTTTTGTTGAGTGCCTTAAAAAAGGCAATGATTTTTTTAAGCAATTAAACTACCTCTTTTTTTCCATATTATATTTTAATTTGACAAAAAGTGTATACTTTTGTTATCATTTAACGGAACATTTTCTACATTTTTAAAATAGGAGTTGAATAATGGCAATATTACAGATTGTCTTGTACATTCTTCTTCCTGTTGTTGGAATTGTTCTTGGATGGATTATTCGCTGGATTTATGCCAGATTTCAGTTAACTTCTTCAGAACAGAAAGCTGAACGTGTAAAACAGGAAGCTATTAGAGAGGCTGAAGCACAAAAAAAAGAAATTTTGTTAAATGCAAAAGATGAGCTCATTCGGGAAAGAAATCAGCAGGAAAAAGAAAACAGAGAGCGCAGAGCGGAAGTTCAGCGCTATGAATCAAAAGTAAACAAAAAAGAAGAACTTTTGGAGCAAAGGGCAGCAGATTTTGAAAAAAGTGAAAAAGAACTTGCTTCTGCAAAGTCTGCAATGCAAAAACGCGAAGAAGCTCTTGCTAAGCAGGAAGAGCAGTACAGAACGGAACTGGAACACATTTCAGGACTTTCTGCACAGGAAGCAAAAGATTTAATCATAAAAAATCTTGAAAATGAAGCTCGTCACGATGCACAGGCACTGATCAACAAGATTGAACAGGAAGCACAGCTTACTGCAGAAAAAAAAGCTAAAGATGTTTTAATTACGACAATCCAGAGAATTGCTGCAGAAACTACAAGTGACATTACTGTCACAACTGTTTCTTTGCCAAGTGATGAAATGAAAGGCCGCATTATTGGTCGTGAAGGCCGAAACATCCGGACTCTAGAAACGTTAACCGGTGTTGATATTATTATTGACGATACTCCGGAAGCAGTTGTTATTTCTTGTTTTGACCCTGTTCGTAAGGAAATTGCAAAACTATCACTTGAAAGATTAATTTCTGATGGTCGTATTCATCCGGCTCGTATCGAAGAAATTGTACAGAAAGTTACTCACGAAATTCAGAACAAGATTTATGAAGAAGGGGAACGCGCTTTATTCGACCTTGGAATTCACAATATGAATCAGGAAGGCGTAAGAGCATTGGGACGTCTTTACTTCAGAACAAGTTACGGACAGAACGTTCTTACACATTCAAAAGAAGTTGCACACGCAGCTTCTATGATTGCTGCAGAAATTGGTGCTGACCGCGAACTTGCAAAGAGAGCCGCAATCCTTCACGATATTGGTAAGGGGGCGGAAGCTGACAGTGATCAGAATCACGCAGAAGTTGGTGCAGAAATGGCACGTAAAATGGGCGAGGATGCAAAAGTTGTTAATGCAATTGCGGCTCACCACAACGATGTACCTTCTGAAACCATTGAAGCTGTGATTGTTCAGATTGCTGATGCAATCTCCGCAGCAAGACCTGGCGCACGACGTGAAACAATGGATAACTATGTTAAACGTCTTGAAAATCTTGAAGCTATTGCAGAGTCGTTTTCTGGTGTTGAAAAAGCGTACGCAATTCAGGCCGGAAGGGAATTGAGAATTCTTGTTAATAATGAAAAAATTCCTGACAGCGATGTAAAGGATTTGGCAAAGAATATTGCAAAACAGATTGAAACTGATTTGCGATACCCAGGAAGAATCAGACTTACAATGATTCGTGAAACAAGAATTATTGAATATGCCCGCTAGTTTTAGAGAATAAAGGGTTTCAAAGATACCTCTAAAAATTGCAATTTTTAGAGGTTCCCTAAATAATAAGAAAGACACCTTGCATTTTTTGAGGTGTCTTTTTTTTAGAAATTTGCTTTTACGTAAAATGAAAAAAGGTGGTCATGGCAGTTATTTTTTCTTGGACTGTAATGCCACGCAAATCCGAGAAGCGGATAGTTTGCAAAATCTTTATTTTTTGAAAAATTGTACTCTAAAAGAAGTTTTAATCCGTTGCCCCAGCCAGAAACGCTTTGATTTTGAACAGAATCTTTTAAATTAAAATAATTTTGTCTGTAAGATGGAGCGTATGCAATACCAAAACATAAACCTTTAAGATGCGGATAAATTTTTATTCCAAATGGAAACAAAACATTTATATGATTTGAATAAAGCGGACTTTCTGCATTGAAAGTCATAAATAAGTCACTTCCAGCAAAGAAACTTACTTCAGGGGCGGCATTTATATTTATTTCAAAACTTGTACCAAAATTGAATGGAAGAAAATTTCCGACGGATTTATCATTTTCTAGAGTTTCTGAATCTGAATAAACGGCTCCACCAGTTGAAATTCCGGCTTGAAATGTAAAAAGTCGTTCTTTTGAAAATGCTGTGGTGGATAAAAATAAAAATAAAATAATGAAAGAGTTTTTTTTCATTGCCGAAGAATAATTTTATGGTGCCAGGCGCGTAAGGGATTGTAACAACCGCTTCGTTTGTTGCAACAAACGAAGCGGAAGCCCACAGCGGCAATATTTGTGCCGCGAGGACTTTGGAAGCGAAGCTGGAATTGTGAAAAGCCCGACCCGCAGGGATACGCCCGAATTCTAATCTTTAAGATAAATCAAGGCGCCAAGAATAATTAAATGACTTGCGACCTGATAAAGCCACTTGAGAAAGGAATTGCGCAGAAGGCTGATTCCTGTTGAACTTGAAAGAAAATCGATGAGAACGATGGCTACAATCCAGACAATCATAATGATAATGTGAAGAATGTTGCCGAATGCACCGAAAACGTCGCCAATAAAGAGCGAAAGAATGAGGAAAATGCCTGCAATTAATTCAATTACGCCGTAAGAAATAACTAAAATGTTTTCTAATGTGCGGTTTTGAATGATTGATTTGATTGCTGTGGCACCTGCATCATCAGTTCTGACCCAACTCCAGTTGCCAAAGCCGGCGAGAACCCAGATTCCTGAAATTGCAAGGAACAAACCGAGTGCGAGCTGCAGAATTAATCTGCCAAGTGATAAATGTGTTTTTGACATAAATTTTAACCTCCGATTGTTAATTATGTGCAAGAAAATTTTATCTGTAAACTACGTGAAAAACCTGGAAAACTAGTTTTATATCCGGGCTGAAAGTGAATCCTAGAATATCACCTTCGTCTTCAAGACTTTCCTGTTTTTTTTCGCGCCATTGCTGTAGATTTTCGTCTTCACCTTCTTTTTGAGCCATGCCCCAAGTAATTTCATTAAAGGGCAGAATGTTTACGCTGTCAAGTTCTATTATACAGCGAGGATTGCTGGCGCGGTCAAGAACGATGTAAAGTTCACCGGAAACTGGCAGCGGTTCCATATCAATTTCGTAACTGGCATAACTTGAAAAAAAAGCTGTTTTTTTGCCGCCAAGCACAAGAGAAACTAGTTCATCGCCGATAAATCCTTTCGCTTCAAAAAAAAGGTCGCCGGCACATTTTTCTTCAGGAGATCTGCCGGTTTCTTTTAAAAATTTGTTCCAATATTCATCTAATTCTGTCATTTTAATTCCTTATAAGGGTATCTCTAAAAAATCATTTTCAATGTTTTTTTAGAGATACGCCGCGTTTGCGGTAGTTCAGGAGATTCTGAATCGCTGTTTTATTTTTTGCAAAGCATCATGATAAACGCAACAATAAAAAACACGGCCGGCAAGATTACGCAGATAAGGCTTGAAAGCGGAATGCCAAAAACTGTGAATCTTGACGAAGTAAAAATGCCAAGATGTTCCATTAATTGAAAAACCAACGCGGCATAAGATAAGAGAAATCCGCCGACCATGAACATCCAGCCAGGTTCCCGAGTTTTTGACATAAGGAGAATTGCAAGAAAACTCACGATTCCGCCAGCGGCAAGTTTGATTATAAACAGTAAAAGTTCTGAATTCATAAATTACTCTAATTAATTGTCGGAATTAGAATATAAAAGGTGAGTTTTTGAGTTTTGAAAATACACCTTTGTCTGCACCATAAGGAACAATTGACGGGCTGTTGTAATCTGGATTTATGCAGAGACCGCAATTCAGACAATGAAGAACAAAATCGTTATATTTTTCGGCCGGGATTTTTGGATAAAGGTAAGGACCTTTTCTTGTCCAGTATTTTGTGAGTACAGGGTCATAAATAAACCAGTCTTTTTCTTCCCGGATTTTCTGAGCTTCAATCAAATCGTAAATTGAGCGTGCCACGGCAGATTCAAGCGGAAAAGGAATTTTCTCTGAATCAATGGGCGTTTGCACGTCAGAAACAGAAGTTTTTACGGCAAGTATAAAAAGATTATCTGTCCAGGGAAGTGGAGGCGCAAGGACAACGCAATCTACGTCCTGCCAGTTGATTTTTTCTGGAGACCACGGACGGTAAAAAGAAGTATTTTCCGGAGAAAAGTGAAGGGCGGCTTTTATTGCAGTTGTGCGTGACGAAAAATAAAAAATATAGCGCGTTCTGGTATTATTTTTTTGCGGACCGTCTAAAAGTTCACCGGCAGCTTTTTGCACGCGCGGATAATCTTCTGTAATGTAAGAACCTGTAATTCCGCGGCTCAAATTATTTTTGAAATACGTAAAACTTGCTCCGCCCTGCCAGCCTAAAATTGCACGGCCGTTTTCTAAAAATAAGTCTGTTAAACGAATGCATTTTTTAGTGTACAAAAAACAATTTTTTGCGCGTGTAACAACACCGTAGCGATTATAAATTTCTTTAGAATATTCAGAAAGATTCATTTTTATTTCCCATTTTTAAATCAGTTTTAGAAACTGAAAAGTTTAGGGCATCTCTAAAAAAGCATTTACAATGCTTTATTTAGAGATACCGGCGAGTTTTTATTCGTTGATATAGCACGAATTAAAACATCGCATTTTCAGAGTTACCTCTAAAAATTGCAATTTTTAGAGGTTCCCTTTATAGTTTTCCGTAATTAAAACAAATCTGATTGTTTTTTATTTCTGCTGTTACAGAACCGCCTTTTTCAAGTTTTCCGAATAAAACTTCGTCGACTAAAGCATTTGCAAGTTTATCGTCAATAATTCTTGCAATATTTCTTCCTCCAAATTCCTTTGAATAGCCTTGTTCAGTAAGATAAGACACGCAGTCATCAGAAACATTCAGAAAGACTTTTTTGGCTTTCATTCGTTCTGAAAGTTTTTTGATTTCTTTACAGCAAATCATTTTTGCAACTTCCATATCAAGATAATTGAATGGAATAACGGCATCCAGTCTGTTCCTGAATTCCGGCGGAAATTCTTTGTTAACGGCTTCTGTCAAGGTTGCTTCTGCACTTTCAAAACTCTGAGTCCCAAAACCAATTCCCGGGCGTTCAATATCGCGAGCACCGGCATTGCTAGTCATAATAATTATGCAGGAACGGAAATCAGCTTTGCGCCCCTGATTGTCGGTTAACTGGCCATAATCCATGACTTGAAGAAGTATATTGTAAATATCCGGATGTGCTTTTTCAATTTCATCAAAAAGAATTAGGGAATGAGGATTTTTCCGCACATCAGTTGTGAGCTGACCACTTTCCTCGAATCCAACGTAGCCCGGCGGGGAACCAACAAGGCGGCTGACGGTATGTTTTTCCTGATATTCACTCATATCATAGCGCAAAAGCGGTTCATTCAGGATTTTTGAAAGAGTTTTTGCAAGTTCTGTCTTGCCACAACCGGTTGGCCCAACAAAAAGATAACACGCTTCCGGTTTTTCAGGATTTCTAAAACCGGCGCGAGCCCTTTTTACAGCCTTGCCAAGTATTGCGACGGCTCTCTCCTGCCCAAAAATATCCGCTTTCATTGTGTTTTCAATATTTTTGAGTGCTTCTTTTTCGTTTTTCTGAACGGTATCAATCGGAAGTTTTGCAATTTTGGCAGTAATTTTTTGAATAATGGCTGGTGTTACCGTTGCGTGAACTGTTTTTTCAACAGGGACAATCTGATTTTGAGAAGCCATATTGCTAACTTCATTATTTTCTGAATAAGAGTTTTGTAATTCTAACTGAGAATTAAAATCAGGGAGTTCAGTGACAGGTTTGTTTACGTTTAAAAGTCCTTTAAATCCGCCGTTTTTCATAATATGCATATAAGATCCGGCTTCGTCAATAATATCAATTGCCTTGTCCGGAAGTCTGCGATCCGCCATATATTGCACAGAAAGTTTGACGGCCGCTTCTATTGCGCCCTTTGTATAATTTACGTTATGGAACTTTTCGTATTTTGTCAAAAGTCCTTTCAGAATTTCTATAGTTTCTTGAGCAGTCGGTTCAACAATGTCAATTTTCTGGAAACGGCGCGCAAGGGCACGGTCTTTTTCAAAATTCTTTGAATATTCTTCGTAGGTCGTTGAGCCAATGAATTTTACTTTTCCGGAACTGAGCACAGGTTTTAAAAGATTAGCGGCATCCATTGTTGTATTACCGTTTGTTCCGGCCCCCATAATCATATGAATTTCATCAATAAAGAGGATAGTTTTCTGTTTCTGTTTTAATTCATCAATGATTGCTGTGAGTCTTTCTTCAAAATCGCCGCGAAATTTTGAACCTGCTAGCAAAAGTCCCAAATCAAGCGAATAAATTGTGTATCCTTTTAAAATATCAGGAACAAGACCTTTGACAATGCGCTGGGCAAGACCCTGTGTGATTGCAGTTTTTCCGACACCGGCATCGCCAACGTGCAACGGATTATTTTTTGTACGACGGCATAGAACCTGAATTGTCCGTTCAATTTCTGTTTCGCGGCCTACCAGCAGGTCATATTCGCCTTTTTCTGCCATTTCGGTCATATTTACGGCAAAACGTTTTAATCCGCCCTTATTGTTTGGTCCTCTTTCTGACAGAGGGTCAAAATCTGAACTAGAATCTCCTGAGGAATTATTTTGCCGCTTTTGAGTTTTTTTATTTGCCGGTCTGATTTTAGAAATATTTTCCAAAAGTCTGAGTTTATCAACACCGTTTGATTTTAAAAAGTACGAGCAATAATTTTCACTTTCTTCGTACATGCTCACAAGAATGTCTGTAATATCAATCATGTCGTTTTCTGCAGAAATACAGTGAAAAACAGCTCTGTTCATCATTGCCTGAAAACCAGCAGATTCTACAGGCATTTTTATGAGAGACGGAATTGTATTTTTTGAAATAATAGGGATTTTTGTCTGAATGTACTCAGCTACATCAATTTGCAGGTGATTATAATCAGCACCACTGTCATAAAGTAAATGTTCAACAAATTCATCTTTTAACGCAGTTGCAAGCACGTGTTCTGGAGTAAAAAACTGATGATTTGACTGTTTTGCAAGAGTGAGTGCTATTGAAAGAATTTTGGTGAGTTCGGGACTGACCCGCATTTGCCGCACAGTGCCTTTGTCTGAATTACTCAATTTCTACCCTCAAAGGAAAACCGTTTTTGCGCGCAATTGTTTTTGTAAGATTTGCCCGTGAAACTGCAATATCATAAGTGTAAGTTCCGACAATTGCAGAACCTGATTCGTGAACTTGTAGCATAAGTTTTTCTGCTTCTACAGACGATTTGTCAAAAATTGAAATTAAAACGTCCGTTACAAATTCCATAGTTGTGTAATCGTCATTAAAAAAAACAACTTTCTTTTCTGGAGGAAGTTTAAAGGTTGTATCTTCTGCAAAACCTTCGCTAGAAGTCTCTCCGCTATTGATTAAGTCACTCATAACGTAAATATAACATATTTTTGACTGATGGTGTATAATTTTGAGCATGAAGAAAAAAATTAAAATAAGTTTGAAATTACCTTTTAAATTTTCCTACGATGCGCCAATTACGCTGACTTTTGTTTTTTTTAGCATTTTTTTGTGTATTTTGAATTCTGCGGTATTCAAAGGCAATCTTGATAATTATTTTTTAGCCTCTCCAACTTCTGCAGGCGGTACAATGCCTTTTGACTTAAAGAATTTTAGTTCTTACGTAAAATTGATTTTTTATTTTCTTGGGGCTGGCGGTTGGACTTCTTTGTTTGCAAATTTACTGTTTGTACTTTTGCTTGGTCCGCAGATTGAAGAATATTATGGTTCCGTGATTATTGGAATTATGATGATAGTTTCTTCGCTTTTTTCCGGGGTTTTGAATGCCTGTTTTTGTAAAATGCCACTGCAAGGACCGCTTTCTGTCGTTTTTATGCTGATTTTTTTAAATGCATTTATTTCTTTTTCTAAAAAGAAAGTGCCGTTTTCATTTTTTACAGTTTTTATCCTTTATATTTTATTTTTGATTTTTGAAATGAAATCTGTAAAGCAGTCTGCACTTTCTACGGATGGTAAAGAAATCTTAGTGAATGTTTTTAGTTCCGGAGAAATTGCGTTAAAAATTGCAGTTTGTTTTGCCGGTGGGCTTTGTGGAAGTCTTTTTGCATTTCTTTCTTCGCCAAAAACTAGGGCAACAAAAAAGACTGAAACTTCTGAGAAAAAAAATCTTAAAACTTCAGCGCAAGTTCTTTCTGATTCTGATAGTCCTCGGTTTGCAAAAAAATCTGATGATGAAGACACTGTCGTTGGTACAATAAAGTTTGATTAATAGAACGAAAATTAACGTTTGTGCTTTGCGTGCAAAGGATTGGAACAACCGTGAAGACAATTTCAATTTATAAAAAAAGCACAAATGTACTAGCCATTAAAAATGGAAAAAATTATGGACGGTTTCCTGTCGGAAAATCAACATACGGCGTAAGATAAAGCATTTCTCGAACTTCTGTAAGATATTCAGGTTTTACCATGTAATAAAGTATTTCTTCTAAAAGTCTTGATTCACCACATTCTCGCCCTTCTAACTTAAAATTGCAGAATCCAAGCGGAAGATATTCATTATGGGTATCTCTAAAAAATCATTTTCAATGCTTTTTTAGAGATACGTGCGAGTTTTAATTAGTTGATATAGCACGAATTAAAACATCGCGTTTTCAGAGGTTCCCCTAATAAAAAACTTATGATGTTACAGATTCAACAATTTCTGATTATGTTTCAAATTGTGGTTATTCGTTACTCTTCCATCCACCCCAGAACGCCGCTCGCGTCATCTGCAAAAACAAGAGCGATTTTGTGTGTGGTTTTTCCGCTCACGCTGTAACGTTCTGCATATTTTTTATTTTCAATCTGTTCCAACGCTTCCTTTACGCCTTTTTCAAAATCGGTCGGCGGAACGGTTTTCAGCTCAAAAATGTAGACATCGGTCTGGGTTGTAACGATTATGTCGCTTC
>CAVJCY010000096.1:0-9667 GCA_963648145.1 bacterium
ATCTCTAAAAAATCATTTTCAATGCTTTATTTAGAGAAACGTGCGAGTTTTAATTCGTTGATATAGCACGAATTAAAACATCGCGTTTTCAGAGTTACCTCTAAAAATTGCAATTTTTAGAGGTTCCCTCAATAAAAAAGCCAGTCATAAAACATGACTGGCTGATTGTTTTTCCTTTCATTTTGAGAAGGCTGAACCGTCACTCTTCTTCCATATTCTCGTTTTACTCAAATTTAAACCATTTAAAGTCAAAGTTGCATCCCGGCAGGAAGACAAAACTTATTTTCTGATTTCCGCTTATCTCGACAATATCAAAAGTTTTTTCTTCGTAATCATCTGTATGGGCAAATTCTATAACCTGAGTTGAGTTTTTGCCGTCTTCGCAGAAGAATTTTACGTTGATTGTGTTGTTTTCTGTGTTGGACTTTCCGCAAATTGTGAGTTTCGTGGCTTTTTTATCAGCAAAGTTCATATTTGCAAAATCAAGGTTTACGTTGTTGCCAATACCTTCAACTGCAATTTCAGTTTTGTGGAATGTATCGCCGACAATATCATTTGCATCAAGAGCCCAGAGTTTTGCAAAGGCTTTAGGTGTTTTATCAAAATAAAAACCGTGGAAAACAAGCTCATACGGAATGACAATAGAAATTGTGTGAACTCCAAACAGTCTTCGGTTCAAAGTAAACACATTTTCCGAGTAAGTATTGTAAATGGAAGCGTGTTTATAAGTGAATTTTCCAAGGCACTTGCCAGTTTCGCCAGGTTTTCCGCCGTCGTTTCTTGTTGTTCCATTTGCAGGCGTGCCATCCCAAACTTCAAGCGGTAATTCTGTATCAAAACTGAATACTGGCAAGTGTATTGTATCTGCACCCTCATTTCCAAAATCAACTTTATCAAAACTAATCCACATTGGACCAATATTACGGTTAGAAATTCCGCTTTCAAGACTCACAACCGGTCGTGTTCTATCCTGATCCCAATTGTTCAGTCGGCAGGCTTCAATCAGTTTGTAAGGATTAAGTTTAGGATTTCCAATTCCGCTAACTGTAAAATTCAAATCACTGATAACTTCATCATAATTAGTGCCGTTTTTTGCCGTGCAGCGCAAAATACAGTTGCCGTCGCCAACCGCTTTTATTGCAGAATTTTCAGTTCCAGTACCGTCGCCATCAAGTTTTTCAACAAGAATATTGTCACTTGCAACACATTCTTTTAAAACCGGATTCCAGTAAATTTCTTTTATTGTCGCATTTTTCGGGAGGACTTTTGCGCATACTTTAATCTCAGGATTTGATTTTGTTAACTCTAGAGAACCTTTGTAAGAAAGTTCAATTTTTCTGGCGGGAACAAAATCTTTTTCAGCTTTTAATTCAGTTTCCGGAGCAACTTTTTCCCATTTTCCGTTCTGATATTTTAATGCAGTGCAAGGCAAATCCTTACTTGCTGCCGTTACTGTAAAACTTGCGTCCGGTGCATTTTTAGAAGCACGAATAACAGCAAGCAGTCTGTTTGCAAAAAGTTTTCGTGAATGAGTTTTTCCGTCTGCAGGAACATATTCGTCAAAGTCGGTAGAATCTCCGTTGTCCATACCTACAAGTTCTGCGTTTCCGCTGACATTTACAGTGATGTAATTTCTTGCATTTTCAACCAAAATTCCGTCTTTATCGGCAGTCATCAAATCAACAAAGAAAAGATTTCCGGTGTCTGCTTCTTCGCCGTGCATAATAATGCTTGCCGGATCTGTGAATGATTTTTTTGTATCGCGAGCAATTTCTTTTCCGTTTTCATCATATCCAACTGCCGTAATTTCACCTTTTTGGTAAGCAAGCTGCCATCTTCCAAAAGGTTCTTTTCCGTCTTTATGATTGATTTTCTGCAAACCAAGGGATTTTCCGTTAAAGAAAAGTTCAACACGTTCTGCATTTGTGTATGCCTTAACGTCAATTTTCTGTCCAATATTCCAGTCCCAGTAAGGCAAAAGATGGACAAATGGCGCGGTATTTTTGTAAGCCCATTCAGATTTATACAGGTAGAAAGTGTCCTTTGCAAAACCTGCCGTGTCAATCTGTCCAAAGAAAGAATTTTTTGTGTGGTAAGGAGTTGGTTCTCCTATATAATCCCAGGCAGTCCAGATGTACTGGCCGGCGCTGAACGGACAGTCACGGTCATTTGCAATTACAGTCTGAGTATTTGCACAGCCCCACGTTGTAGTACAGTTTCCTAGCGTTGAACACTGTCCGTCACTGAACGTTACAAGTTTTAAACTTTCCGGGAAGTGGTAAATTCCGCGGCTTTGAACTGTAGAACCAGTTTCCGAACCGTAAATTTTCCAGTCCGGGTGCTTTTTGTGATGTTCATCATAAAGGCGTTCCAGATAATTGTAGCCAACCGTGTCAATTTCCGTTGCGCAGTGTTCGGCTCCTTCTGTCATCATATAGTTAGAAGCAATTGTGATTTCACCGTTTTTGTAAGGATCGTGTTTTTCTACAATTTTGTACAAATCTTTTGTAATTTCAAAACCATTACCAACATGTGTATCATAAATTTCGTTTCCAATGCTCCACATAATCAGACAAGGATGATTTCTGTCTTTGCGAACCCAGCTGATTGTATCTTTTTCGTGCCATTTTACAAAATAATTTCCATAATCATAATTTGTTTTTGGCTTTTCCCACATATCAAATGATTCATCGTCAATAAGCATTCCCATTTCATCGGCTAAATCCATCCAGGCACGTGGCGGCGGATTGTGAGAACAGCGTACAGAATTAACTCCCATTTCTTTTAATTTGTTGAACTGACGCCGCAAAGCATTCTTATCAAAAGCTGCCCCCAGACATCCGTGATCATGATGTTGACATGCTCCGTAAATTTTTACATGACGACCGTTCAAGAAAAAACCTTTGTCTTTATCAAAAACTGCCGTTTTAAAACCGATATTCTGTTCAAAAGAATCTATTTTCTGGCCGTTTTTATCAAAAAGTTCAGTGGTCATTTTGTAAAGTACCGGATTTTCAATATCCCAAAGTTCCGGATTTTCTACACTGAATTCTTCGCAGGCGCGGCTTAAAGCGTAAGTTCCTAGTGCCGGGATATTTTCGTGAAGATAAGAAGATTCTTCTTCCGTGAGCGGTACAGGCGACAGTGCAAAAATCGATTCTGCAATAACCTGTCCGTTTTTATCTGTGATTGAATTTTTTAGGGTATGACCGTTAAGAGTACCGCAAACTTCAGCAGAAAATTTTACATTCCATAAATTACCGTCAGAAGATTTTTCAGCGTGAAAATAAGTTCCGTCCGGTGCCAAAAATGTTGTTTCCGTTACATTCAGCATAACATCTCTGAAAATTCCCGCTCCGGAATACCATCTTGTATTAGGACACTGATAAACTGCAACTACCTGAATTTCATTTTTTCCTTTTTGAACAAGATTAGAAATATCAAATTCAAAAGTTGCATAACCATATTTCCAAATTCCCGCGAGTTTATTATTTACCCAAACTGCAGAATTCATATAAACGCCTTCAAAACGTACAGAAATATGTTTATTTTCTACATCATCAAGTTCAAAAGACTTTTTATAAAAGCCAATGGAATTTTTATAAAGTTCCTTTACGTGACCAATCATCCAGTCGTGAGGAATACGCACCTTTTTATAATCCTGCTTTTCTGCAAGTGATTTATAATCTTCCGGATTTAAAAGAACAACCTTGCCGTCCTTTTCCATTACAGAATAATCCAAGGCCAGTTCTGCAAATTCCCAGCCGTCATTAAATAAATTTGTCATAAAAAAAGTATAGTATGGAAAAATAAAAGATAAAAGTAAAAACAAACTCAAAAGATTGTATAAAAATACTTAGTTTTTGAACAATTTTCAGGGCGCAAATGCATCGTTCCAAGTCGCATTTCCGTGCTCGCTCATTCCGCTCGGCGTCCTCAGGCAAATCCTTGCGGTCGCTGGCTACGCTTGTGCTTGCCACACTACAATTCTCCGGCGCAAGCCTGACGGTAAAACTTTAAATCTTCGTAAAAAATAAAATGCAGCGTCTTTTTGTGTATCGTACAAAACTAATGGGGCGTTGCGGGGCTGCAATGGAACTACAAGATTGCCCCGCTAGAAGGGGTAGCGGAAGCCCGTAGGGCTGAAGCGAGGGGAAGACCTTTCCCTTTTATTTAAGGGCATCTTTAAAAATCATTTTCAATGCTTTTTAAAGATGCCTGCGAGTTTTAATTCGTTAAAATAGAACGAATTAAAACATCGCCTTTTCAAAGTTGCCTCTAAAAATTGCAATTTTTAAATGAGTTTTTGATTTGACAATAAAAAATTATATGTATATTATTCTTTTTATAAAAATCTCTGCTTATGTTTGTGGAGATAAAAAATTAAAGGGAGTTTTATTATGAAAAAACTTTTTTCTGTTTTAGCTGTTCTTTTTGTAATGGGAACAACAAGTGTATTTGCATTCGGAATTGGTGCTCAGGCTGGTTATGTAGTTGGTACAGGTGCTGGTGGAGCTGTAACTTTCAAAGTTGACAAGGTTCCTTGTGTATTTGCTGTTGATGCTGCTTTTGGTACAGGCTATGTAAGTGTTGGTGGTACAGCTGACTGGTGGATGGCAAATCCAAAAATTTCTGGCACATGGGGATACTACTACGGTGTTGGTCTTGCTGCTGGTGTTGGAATCTGGTCTGGAGAATCTTCTTCTGTTGGTATCAGTTTTGGTCCACGTGCAGTTCTTGGTACAAACGTATTTGTATTAAAGAATCAGCTTGAATTCTATCTTCAGGGTGCCTGGCAGCCAACATTCCAGGTTTATGTAAGCGGTAATAGCGGTTGGGCTAGCCCTCTTTGGCTCTGTTTCCCAATTAACGTTGGTTTCCGTTTCTGGTTCTAATTTAAGTAAAGCTTAATAAAAAAGCCTTTCCTGTTTTGTGGAAAGGCTTTTTTTTTTTGCAAAAAAAAATATTCTAGAGCAATGCTAAAGTCGCGGGGCGGTAAATTACCAGTCACGCTGAATGTAAGTTGCGCGTGGGCGGGCTGTAATGTCTACGCGGCGGTTTTGTGCGCGGCCTTCTTCTGTTGAGTTTGTCGCAATCGGCATTGTTCCTCCGTAACCTCGGTAAGTAAAAAGTTTTTCGTCAATTCCTTCGCCTGTCAGGGCGTTCATTACGGTCCGGGTTCTTTCTATAGAAAGATTCAGCTGGCCTTCTGGCTTTCCAACATCGGCGGTATGACCTTCTACCATAATTGTGTAACCGTCATCAGTTAAAAGTTTCTGTAAATTTTGGGCAATCACGGCAATTCTTTCTGTTTCGCCTGGCAAAAGTTTTTCTGAATCAGGATAAAAATTCAAATGTACGCGGAAAAGAATTCCGTCAATTGAATCAATAACTTGAACCGGCACTTTATTTTCGTAAAAATACTGCTGAATTTCGTTAAATTTGATGTAGTAGGTTTCGTCTTTTTTAGGACTTGCAATGTCATAAATCAAATTTTCTTTATCTTCAAGAATTACGACTTTACCTTCCTGCAAAAGTTTTATATTTTCTGGCACAGTAAGAATTTTTAAAGCGTCTTTTTTCTTGATAACCGGGTCAGTCCGGTTTATTCCGTAAACTTCTGTTGCCCGGATATAAAGCGGATCCGCACCGACAATATTTTCATAATCGGCAATGTTGTCAGAATAGTGGAAAGCGGTCATTCCTCTTTGTTTTATAATTTCAGGATTTACCATATCTTTTTCTAACACAGGATTCATTTCTTCATCCCAGATTACCGGGAACATACACGGAAAAACTTCACTTTTTACATATTCTCCATGGATTTTATAAGAACCGCGCGCATCAATAATAATTCCTGAATATGGTTTTGAATAAACAAGATCAATCGGAGTCTGCGGGGTGTATTCCGTTGTGTGTTTTACAAGATATTTTCCTAATTTCTTTATGTTTATGGTGTTTTTTGTATTCAGAGAGGAAAGATTTGTTGCAAAAACGTCAGGAGTTTTGTATCCGCTCATAATAAAATCGTTTATTTTGTCAAAACTGATTTGTTCGTTAGCAAGTAAATCCGCAAGTCTTGTAGAAGAATCTGCGTAAAGCTGAAGAAGTGGCGGTTGAATTAACTGGGGCATTTTTGATTTTATTTTTGCAGAGGCAGTTTTCTTGCCGGACGGCATCTGGATTTTTGCTTTTTTTACGTCCATGGAAAGTTCAGAAACAAAATCTCGTGTAATCCAGTTTATGCTGCTTTTTGATTCAATTGAACTTTGCGAAAATGCAGAAAAATATGTAAAAATTACAGCAAGTGCTGTTAATGCAGTTTTTTTAAACAAAATGACTCCTATATTTTCTTATTTTTCGGCTGAATTTTTTGCAATGTTTAAGGCCATCTCTAAAAAATCATTTTCGATGCTTTTTTTAGAGGTTCCCTATACTAAATGTGCACTAATTCAGATTCTCAGAAACTGAAGTTTTTTCCGAGTTTGACTTTTTAGGAATATAAAGAATTTTTCCAATTCTTAGAATGTCATTTTCGTTTATGCCGTTTAATTCGCAGATTGTACTGATTTTTACGTTGTATTTGCGGCTTATTGACCACAAAGAATCACCGGCAACAACTTTATATTTTACCGGAAAATCAATCGTCGTCATTTTTGAAATCACGGATTTTGCGGTTTCGCCCATCCCAAGCGGCAGCCGGATTTTACTTTTCCTTGAAGGATGTGTAATTTCAAGCAAATATGACGGATTCAGACGTTTCATCAAAGAATTACTGATTTTCATTTCCGAGGCAAGTTGAGAAAGGGAATATGCCCTGTTTACCGTCACAAAATCGTAATGTTCGTCAGCGTGTTCTTCCAAAAGTTCATAATCTTCCGTGTGTAGCGGAATGTTAATTTTATAATATTCAGAATTTACGGCAACATCGGCAATTGCAATCAATTTTGGAATATATTCTGCGGTTTGTTTTGGAATTAAATTATTTTCTGCAAGATACCAGAAATCTTTGACTTGAGATTTTTTTAATGCTTTTGCCATAGCACCGGCTCCGCAGTTGTACGCTGCAATTGCAAGAGTCCAGTCTCCAAAAAAATTGTAATTATCCTTTAGTTTTTTAATTGCCGCATTTGTAGAATCCCACGGATCAAGGCGTTGATCAACAAAATCATTTAATTCAAGAAAAGGATAAACGGAATTTTCCATAAATTGCCATAGTCCAAGTGCTCCAGATTTTGATTTTGCCTTTGGATTATAATTTGATTCAACAACCGGCAGATATTCAAGAATGGACGGCATATCAGCATCTTTTAGAGCTTTTCGAACGTAAAGTCTGTATTCTACTCCGTCTTCAAGATATTTTTTTAGAAGTTTCTGCCATTCTGGTTTAAGATACATCTGTCTGAATTTTTCGGTAGCCTCTTTTTCAAGCCCCGGAAGTTCAAGTTCCTGATGGACTGGTGTTGGTATTTCTGATGATTGCAGTGATTTCCCGTCAACCGCCGGTGTTTCCGAAGTTTGTAATTGAGTCCCGTCAACCGCCGGTGTTTCCGTGGTTTGTGATGATACTCCGTCAACCGCTAGTGCTTCCGTGTTTTTAGGTAAAGTCCCGTCAAGCACAGTGGTTTCCGAAGTTTGTGCACATAGTGGTGTTGTTAAAAAAATAAAAAGCGTAAGTAAAAAAAATTTATGCATTACAATTTTTCGCCCAAGTAGATTCCGGCCCATTCCCAGTTGCCGTTGATGTCGGGATCCAGCGGAAAATTAACTTTTCTAAAATACAAATACCAAATAGAAACATAATTTGACCATCCGGTTGTTCTTAAATATGCCTCGTTCGGATTTGATGCTTCATCTAAATTTTCTGAATAACGAATTCTGTTTCCGCGCATAAAATCCCGTGCTGAAAATTCTTCCTGGCTGTTAGCGTCCATTTCATCCTGTTTCCAGGACATAGAAAAGAAATTTACTTTTGCCCTGTATTTATCAAGGCTGCGCCAATCATAATTTCGGATTGCACGTTTTACTGATTTTTCAAGTTCTTCAAGAGAATCAAAAGTCCAGTCTTTGGAAGAATTGTTAAAATCAATAAGATGTCGTGCGTTTTTGTAAGCATCTGGTTCACCAGGAATCTGAATTGTCGTTGCGTCAGGTTGTTCAAGAAAAAGCGAATAAGTTTTTAACGCCTGAGTCCACTGATTGTCTTTTTCATATTCCATTGCAAGTCGCAGATAAAGTTCAGTCGTGTTTACATCCTGCGGAAAACGGTCAATAAGTTCATTAAAATATTTAATTCTGTGTGCCGGCGTTTTACTGATTTGTATTAAATTCTGAAGACATAAAAAGTGAATTGAATTATTTTTTATCAAAAGATCAGGGTACTGCTGCAAAATTCTATCAAAATAATATTCTGCAACCGGTTCTGCATCTGTAGAAAGATATGCTGAGGCCGTCATTAAAAGCCAATATGAGTTGTACATATCATCCGGATTTTCTTCCACCCAGTCAGATAAAAAAAGAATCAGATTCTGATAATCCTTTTGCGAGCGGAGATTTGTTGCCATTCGGTTTATGATTGCATATCGTTGCTGAGGATTTAACTCTTGAGTTTCCAAAAGTTCCTGAAGTTGAACCTGAGTTTCCTTAATTTCAGAGTTTGTATTTGAAGATTGTTGTTTACACGAAAAAAAAGGTGAAAATGAAAGTAAAAGAAGTAACAAAAATGACAGAAAAACATTGTTATTTTGAATCATGTCAAAAATTTATCATAGTGATTTCTTATTGTAAAGATTGTTTTTTGAGGGTAATATTGTAGAATAATCTTGCCGATTCTTTAAGGGAATCTCTAAAAATTGCAATTTTTAGAGATAACTCTAAAAATCAGGAAATACAAAAAAATCACAGTATCTTTTTAAAATCCACATACAAAACAAAAGAGGTGTTTGAGCTTATTTATGGACGAAAAAAAATATAGTTTTATAAATATTTTCCTCATTTTTGGACTTACGTTCCTGGTTTTCGGTCTTATCGCCTTGATTTTTTCTCCGGAATCTTTAGTTAAAAATATGCACCAGATTTTTTTAATCTGTCAGATTATACTTGGGACAATTCTTTCTACAGTTTCAATTTCTTTAACAAAGAAAGGTTATCAGCTTTATACTGGGCTGCTTTTATTTGGTTGGGGGGGTAATACTTATCTGATGGTTCATGTTTTTCCGTTTTCCATGGCGCAATGGTGGCCGTCTTATGGTATTTTAGCCGGATTTTTTGTTATTTTTGATGGACTTTTTATTTACAAAAAGTTCAAAACTGGATTTTTGTTTCCTTCGCTTGTGATTATTTTTGTAAGTGCAGTTTTCTTTTTATTTTCGTTCAGAATTATAAAGTTCTCATTTATAAAATGTGTTCTGTTGACAGGTCCAATTCTTATTTTGCTGTCAGTTATTTTCTTTTCTTCAGTTTATTTTATTCAAAAAAAGACAAAGAAATTAATTCTCAGTGAAGATCAGAATGCCTTTGATGAAGAGCAGTTTCCTGCGAAATTTGATGATTTTTCAGACTAAGAATTTAATTTCTTGTCATAACGTTTTACAGGAAATTTAAAATGGAGTTTCTAAAAATTGCAATTTTTAGAGGTAACTCTGAAAACGCGATGTTTTAATTCGTG
>CAVJCY010000097.1:0-9639 GCA_963648145.1 bacterium
TGAGCGATTGTAACGGCGCCGAAGGCGAACACGGCTGGAAAAAGTTTTATTGACGGTTTGCAAGGAAAACTTCTTTGTGAACCGTCAATTTTTTTTTGTTTAAAAAGATTTTTGACAGCCGGGTTTGAAGCGAACAGCGGAACCGTGAAAAGCGCGACCCGTAGCGCAATTTTACAGGGCAAAAAAGGTGCGTTTTTTCAAAAAAAAATTTAGAAAACTGAAAAAATTCCGCGACGTTCACTTAAGGAACCAAAAACGTAGGGGCATTGTAACGCGCCGCCAGTTTTTCTTTTGATTTTGCGCGGAGGGGCACCACAAAAAAATCTAAATTTTAGTAAACGCAAAGTCCGGAGTGTTATGGGCATCTCTAAAAATTGCAATTTTTAGAGGTATCCTTATATAATATACAATACGATTTTTTTTGAGGTTTTTTGATGGCTGATTATCACGTATTTCCGGACGCCCCGGAGGGAACTCCTAAAGCAAATTTTGTTCACTTGCACGTCCATTCTGATTATTCTTTACTAGACTCCTGTGCCACTTTGGACAAACTTGTTGCAAAAGCCAAGTCTATGAATATGCCGGCTCTAGCTTTGACAGACCATGGGAATATGTTTGGTGCCCTGAACTTTGAAAAACTTTGCCACGTAAATGGAATTAATCCTATTGTCGGCGAAGAATTTTACGTTGCATACGGCAGCCATTACGAAAAAAATGATGTTCCCTACAGTCACAAGGGAGAAGATGGAGACAGACACGCCCACTATTTTCATCTTATTTTGCTTTGCGAAAATCAAAAAGGTTACGAAAATATGTGCTGGCTTAGTTCTCGCGCCTTTTGTGACGAAAACGCCCTTTACTACGGTAAACCGCGAATTGACTGGGAACTTTTGGAACAATATCACGAAGGTATAATTTGTTGTTCGGCTTGTATTCAGGGGGAATTGCCCCAGATGCTGCTGGCTGGAATGGATTCCGAAGCTGAAGAACTCGCATTAAAATATTCAAAACTTTTTGGTCCGGATCATTATTACATTGAAATCCAGGATCACGGTATTCCAGAACAAAAAATAGTTGCAGAAAAACTGATTGCCCTGGCTCATAAATTAAATATTCCACTGGTTGCCACAAATGATATTCACTATGTAGAACAAGAAGATGCAAAAGCCCAGGATGCACTCCGCTGTATAGGTTTTAAAAATCTTCTTCACGAAAAACACGGCAAAATGGGCGGAGA
This sequence comes from bacterium, assembly GCA_963648145.1. GTDB lineage: Bacteria > Spirochaetota > Spirochaetia > Treponematales > Treponemataceae > Treponema_D. The sequence goes on from CAVJCY010000097.1 coordinate 1,238, forward strand.
ACTGGATTTGGACAACTGGTATTTTAAATCCGAAACCGAAATGCGCACCCTTTTTCCCCAATGCCCGGAAGCTTACGACAACACAATCAAAATTGCCAATATGTGCAATTTGACGATTAAACAATATTCAACTCCTGAATTAAAAGCCTGTCTGCCACGCTTTGAACTTCCTGCAGAATTCTGTACCCACGGAGAGGACTATCAGGCAAATCAAAATGATTACGTAAAATATCTGGTAGAGGAAGGTCTTAAAAAACGTTACAAGGAAATCACTCCAGAAATCCGACAGCGTGCTGATTACGAAATGAACACGATTTTTAGCATGGGATTTTCCGGCTACTTTTTAATTGTTTGGGAATTTATTAACTGGTCTAAATCTCTTTACGATCCGGTTCACAAATGTCCAAAACACTATATTCCGATTGGGCCGGGCCGAGGTTCAGGAGCGGGCTCTCTTGTAGCCTACGCCATGACCATCACAGATATTGACCCTTTTCGTTACGGTTTGATTTTTGAACGATTTTTGAATCCAGAACGTGTTTCCATGCCTGATTTTGACGTCGATATGGATTTCGATTTTCGCCAGGAAATTATCCAGCACACCCGCGATTTGTACGGGGACGCAAACGTTGGTCATATCGTAACTTTTGGTACACTCAAGCCCAAAAACTGTATTGCCGATGTCGGTCGTATACTTGGAATCCCACTTTCCGAAGTAAATATGCTCAAAAAATGCATTCCAGACAGCCCGAAAGCAAAACTTAAGGATGCTTTTTCTGAGCCAACCGAAAAAATGCCAGACGGGGGTCAGCTTATTCCTTACAAAGAAGATCCCCGCTACCAGGAACTTTTTGAACTTGCGTTTAAGCTTGAAGGCGTAAAACGAAACACAGGTCTGCACGCGTCGGGAATGGTAATTGGTTTGACTCCACTGCCAAATTGGGCTCCTGTTTTCAAAGATCCAAAAACTGGGGAAGTTGGTGTACAGTACACCATGGATATTATTGAGCCTTGCGGGCTTGTAAAATTCGACTACTTGGGGCTCAAAACACTGTCGTTAATCCGTTATGCCGAGGACATAATCAACAAACACAGAAAACCTGGAACTACAGAATTTAAAACTTCTGAAGTTTCTGAAACTGATAAAAAGACTTTTGATTTATTTTGCCGTGGTGATTCGGTTGCTGTTTTTCAGTTTGAATCTCCTGGAATGCAGAAAATTCTCCGTCAATTCCAACCGGAAAAAATTGAAGACCTTGTTGCATTGAACGCTCTTTACCGTCCAGGTCCTATGGATTGTATTCCTCAATACATTGAAGGAAAATGGCATCCAGAAACAATTCACTATCCTGATCCTAGTCTTGAAGACCTTTTGAAAGAAACTTACGGTGTAATGGTTTATCAGGAACAAATTATGAAAGTTGCCCAGATAATTGCAGGATTTTCACTTGGTGGTGCGGATATGCTGCGTCGTGCCATGGGTAAGAAAAAACCAGAAGTTTTGATGAGCAAGAAAAAAGACTTTGTTGAAGGAGCTCTGAAAAACGGTTTCACAGAAAAACACGCCGAAGAAATTTTTGATATTATGGTTCCGTTTGCCGGCTACGGATTTAATAAATCTCACGCGGCCGCCTATTCCGTTCTAGCTTACCGTACAGGCTGGCTCAAGGCAAATTATCCAGCCGAATTTATGGCGGCAAACCTCACAAACGAAATTACTTCAACAGATGGACTTCCGGGATATATTGCTGAGGCACGGTCTATGGGAATTCCAGTTGATGCACCGGATGTAAACCGTTCGGATGTTACTTTTGACGTTGTTGACGGCAGAATTGTTTTTGGTCTGAAAGGAATTAAAGGCATGGGCGAAGGTGCCGCGCGTTCAATTGTAAACGAAAGAAATGAAAACGGACCTTATAAATCCTTTATTGATTTTGTAAAACGTGCCTGTACACGCCTTGAAAAAGACGAAGAAGGTCATGAAAGAGTTCCTGTAAACAAAAAAGCGGTAGAAGTTTTAATAAAAACCGGCGGATTTGACCATTGTGGTCTTGAAAACGGTGAAATTCTGAATCGTCCTACCCTGCTTTCAAATATGGAAGCGGCAATTGATTATGCGTCTGACATTTTAAAAGACAAAATGATTGGGCAGGGCGATTTATTCGGCGATATGGGCGAAGAATCGAACGCCTATTCTGATTTTCAGTTTAAAATACTGCCGGACGTTCCAACCATGGAAAAACTGAACATGGAAAAAGAATGTATAGGAATTTTTGTAAGTGGACATCCTCTTGATGATTACAAAAAAGCAATTGAACGTGCCGTAACTCTAAAATCTTCAAATATGCAAAGAATTGCCGCAGAAGAAAAAGCATCAAAAGAAGCTCTGCAGGCACGGAACGCAAGTTACATGGAAGTTAGAAATGCTGGCCGTGTTTACATTGCACTCGGCGTTTTAAACGAACTTAAAGAAATCACAACAAAAAGAGGACCAAAAATGGCCTTCGGAAAGCTCAATGATATGGATGGCGAAATTGACTGTACTTTCTTTCCGCCAACCTGGGAAGCAGTCAAAGCTCTGCTGACTACCGGAAACGTTTACGCGTTTAAAGGCAAAATTGACGTAACGCGCGAAACTCCGTCTTTCCTTGTAGATTCAATTGAAAACGCGGAAGAACTTGAAACTAAAAGTTTTACAAGCGTGCATCTTCAGATTTCTCCGAATTTTAATTCAGAACAGACAATTATTGAACTTCGTGATTTTTTATTTGGCAGTACGGGTAATTGTTCGGTATATTTTCATATAGACACTGGGAAAAATCCTTTTGTAGTAAAGGCCAACGGACAACTGACTGTAAATGCAAATCCGGAGACAATTCAAAAACTAAAGGGATTTTCGTTTGTTCAAAATGTCTGGGCTGAATAAGATTCTTCCCGGATTATAAGTTTTTGGAGAAGTTTATGGCATTTTTATTCAGTTTTCTTTCTGGAATTATCTCGATTTACACACTTCTTTGCTTTATTGACATAGCGTTGAGTTGGTTCCCGGGCGGAAAATATACAAGTTTTGGAAAAGTGATTTCAAAAATCTGCGATCCATATTTAAATTTCTTTTCAAGACGCGGATTTTTCAGAATTGGAAATCTTGATTTTTCGCCGGTTATTTCAATTGGAATTTTGTCGTTAGCTTCTTCAATTTTAGCGGGAATTTCTTCAACGGGAATTATAAGTTTTCACGCAATTTTGAGTTCTATAATTTCAATGGTCTGGAGTCTGATTTCTTCAGTTCTGACAGTTTTTTTCATTCTGATTCTTGTAAGATGGATTGTTCTGAAAGTTCATCACGGCCAGACTGAAATGAATTCCGGATGGTACAAAATTGACGTGATGATTCAGCATTTCTGCTACAGAGTTTCAAATTCTTTTGTAAAGAAATCGCATTCTTATATGACTTCGCTACTTGTAAACTGGATTGTTCTTCTTGTGATTTTAATTGCAGGAAACATAGTTTTCAGATGGCTTGCATCACTTTGTTATTCAATTCCTTTTTAATTTTTTTAATTAACTGTAAAATAAGCTATGTTTTTGGAAAATATCAGAAATCCTGTTTCGTCTGTAACGGGAGTAGGACCTCAACTGACAAAAATTCTAGCAAAAATTAATATTTTTACGGCTGGGGATTTGCTTTCATATTTTCCACGCGACTACGAAGACCGCACAAAACGCGTAATGCTTTCTGAATACGCCGTCCATCCAAAAATCAACACAATTGCAAAAGTAATGCGCCACGAATGGTTTGGCTACGGCAATATGAAAACTCTGAAAATTTACATAAACGACGGAAGTGCCGGAGCAGAACTTATAGCGTTTAACCGTGCATTTTTGGAAAAACAACTGCCGGTCGGAAGTTTGATTTCCGTTCACGGACAATTTTTCGTAAAATATAATTCGCTGCAAAGTACATCTTTTGAGGCAACGGTCATAAAGCAGCCCGTCCAAAATGCAAATCAAGTGCTTTCAGAAAATAACAGACTTCCGCAACTTTCAGAAATGCAGGCTATTCCTCTTCCAGATTCTGGAGTTTATCCGATTTATCCGCTGACGGAAGGTTTAACTCAAAAAACTTTACGAAAAGTTATGAATTCCGTACTGCAACAATATGCACGAGGCATTGAAGACGAACTTCCGCAGGAAATAATTAATCAAAGAAATCTTTTGCACAAAATTTATGCACTAAAAAAAATACATCAGCCGGCAAATATGCAGGATGCCCTTGAAGCGCGCAGAACGCTCAGTTATGAAGAACTTTTTTTATTCCAGACTTCAGTTTTGCGCCGTTCATTAAAACACCGCGGAACTTTAATTCAAACTGAAGAAACTGACGGTAAAAATAAAAAGGCACCGCCTTCAACAGAAGAATTTGAAAAATCACTTTCGCCATTGCAGAAAAAATTCTTGCAAAATCTGCCTTATTCATTGACGGACGACCAGCGCAAAGTAATTTATGAAATGGACTGTGACATTGACCGGGGATTTTTAGAACGGGAACGGCTTTTGAATCAGGCAGACAGAGGAATTCCTCTTCCTAAAAAAACACCTTTTACAATGCAACGGCTTTTGCAAGGCGATGTTGGTTCTGGAAAAACTCTCGTTTCACTTTTTATTTGTCTGAGGGTTATCAGCTGGAAAGGTCAGTGCGCACTTATGGCTCCAACTGAAATACTTGCAAGGCAGCACGCAGAAACTGCCAGCCGTTTTCTTGATTTTCTTGGCGTGCGTGTGGCATTTTTGACCGGAAACGTAAAATCTGCAGGCCGGACTCAACTTTTGAAAAATCTCAAGGAAGGAAAAATTGACATTGTGATTGGAACTCACGCACTTTTTAGTAATTCCGTGATTTATAATGATTTGGAACTTGCCGTAATTGATGAACAGCACCGTTTTGGCGTTATGCAGCGCCAGGCAATTGTTGCAAAGGGACGGGGCTGTGAAAACGGAATCACTTATGAACCTCACGTCCTGATGATGAGTGCCACGCCAATTCCGCAGACTCTTGCGCTCACAGTTTTTGGGGATCTTGATGTCAGCACAATTAAAACGGTACCGGCCGGCAGAAAAACAATAATCACCTACCTTGTAAAAGAAGGCAACGAAACAAACGCTTACGAGGCCGTGCGAAAAGAATTACAAAAAGGACATCAAGTCTATTTTGTTTACCCGGCAATTGACTCTGAGGACGGTACAGTCCAACTGAAATCTGCGGAAAAAGCTTTTGAAAAACTTTCCAGACAGATTTTTCCGGAATATAGATGTGCACTTGTCCACAGTAAAATTCCAGAAGAACAGCAGGAAATGACACTAAAAGATTTCCGCGACAATAAAATCCAGATTCTTGCAGCAACAACCGTAATAGAAGTTGGCGTTGACGTTCCAAATGCAACCTGCATGGTAATTGAACAGGCCGACCGTTTTGGCATGGCACAATTACATCAGTTGCGAGGTAGAGTTGGACGAGGTAATGAACAATCTTATTGTTTTTTGATTTACAGCAAAAATCTCACTGAAACAGGCATTGAACGAATGAAAACTCTGCGTCAAAGCACAGACGGCTTTTACATTGCAGAACAGGATTTAAAAACTCGTGGTCCTGGCGAAATAACCGGAACTTTGCAGGCTGGTGAATTGACTTTTGCCATTGCAGACCTTTCTCGCGACAATGAACTTTTATTACAGGCAAGAAACGACGCTTTGGCATTTTTGAAAAACTAATTGTAAATTTTTCAATAGTTTTTCGCTTTTATTGACAAAATATTGTAAAAATCAGTATTATCTAACCATAAAGAAGACGCAAAGATGTGTTTTTTCCAAACGGAGAAAATATGTCTTTGCGTCTTTTTTTTAAACTCTAAAAATCTGAAAGCAAATTTTACCGGAGGTTACAATTATGTACGACGAAGACGAATTAAACATTAAATCATGTCAGCCTTACATTGTTCTGGAAACTGGCGAATTTTATCAGCATGTGCTCTCTTGCATGGGAATTTCTCACTTTTACTCTTTCAAGGGCAATTCTGAAAAAGATTCGATAATTCCACTTATTGCAGACGGCTGTTCAAATATCATTTTTGAATACAATAACGGCAAAGTTGTTAATTCAACCGTAATTGGTAATACTCTTGAGATGAAAACTTTTAAAATCCACAAAGATTCAGAATATTTTGGAGTAAGATTTCTTCCAGGCGAAAATCCTTGTTTTAAAAATCAGGTTGTAAAAGAAATGGTCGGAAAAACGGCGGATTTAAAAGATTTTGAAAATATGAAACTTATTTCTGACAAAATGAATCTTGAAAAAACATTCTCAGACAGAATGAATACCTTTTTGTCTGAATATCAGAAATTTAACAATGATGAAGTTTCTTCTCAACATCAGCTTTACCGACAATTTATCCGTCTGATTGTGAGCAAAAAAGGAATGTTGAAAATCAGTCAACTTGTTGTACTTACAGGATATTCCGCGCGTTATATCAATCAAATTTTTGAGGATATTTCTGGAATGAGTGCCAAACAATTCTGTAATATTGTAAAACTTCAGTATCTTTTAAATGATATTGATTACGGCAATGTTGAATCTCTTTCTAAGCTTGCAACTGATTACAATTTTTATGATATGGCACATTTTATTCACGAATTCAAAAATTACACCGGAAAAACTCCTGGCGAATATATGGCAAATATCAAAAACCATAGTTTTAGCGAAAATGTAATAAACGTGTAGTGAGTTCTATGGGGAGAGCGCCCTGAGAAGCCGCATTTATGTCGTATGACGGTCGCTTTAGATTAATCTCGCACGTATCTCTAAAAAAGCATCAAAAATGATTTTTTAGATTACCTTATATAAGTCTATATCCATTTCTAAAAATCTGCTTATTTGCAACAGTAACGGCGCAGGATTTTTGAAAAAAGATGTATAATCAATTTTTTTTAGAATTGACATCATTTTGCTGATTACGTCGTTTTCAATTTCTTCCACAATGCTGCGGACATTAGAATAGTGGGCATAGAAAGTAGTTCTGTTTATATCTGCAAGATTTACAATATCTGTAACTGTAATTTTTGATTCGCTTTTAATTTTTAAGATACCTCTAAAAATTGCAATTTTTAGAGGTATCTCTGAAATATAAGAGGTGATTATAAGCAAGTACACAGGAACTCAGACAGAGAAAAACTTACATGCGGCGTTTGCGGGTGAATCGCAGGCGCGGAACAAGTATGTTTACTTTTCGTCAGTGGCAAAAAAAGAAGCTTTGCAGAAGTGGCAAGAAAATTCCGCGCGGTTGACGAAATTAAAAAACGTCATGAACAGCGTTACCGCTCACTTTTGAAGGGCAAGGACTCAAAAGCCGAACTTGAATTTACAAACACGATATAAAGTTTGTTTTAAAGGATACTAATCCGGCACGAATATAGAAAACTTAGCACTTCCCATTTCCGTACTTTCCACAGAATTTATTTTATTTTCTATCTTTAAATAAGAAGCCAAGTACTTCTTTTCATCTCTAAAAAATCCCCCAAAATTCAAAATTTGCCAAAACAGGCAATATGAAACAGCTGAACAGAAAATTCTGTTCAGCGGCTATTCATTCCCCATGCGTCAAGCGTGGCATAAGTAACTTTTATAAAATCTTCTGAAAATTTCTTCCATATTCATACGCAGCCATAAACGCGAAAATGAGCATCAGCGAATTTTCGCGTTTAAGTCGGTTCTGTCAACCGACTTAACGATATATCGTTAAGTCGAAAAAAAATTTCAGTTTTTATAAAATAAGAAATCACGTATCTTTACGACTCTTCTAAAATAGGAAATCAAGAAGATTTGCATTTTCTATTGACTTGGGAACACTGTTGATAATATCTGCAATTTTTTTAATAAAAGGGGCTTTTGTGTTTTTTCAGCAATATTATCTCCTGTAACGATGACAATTAGTGTTATGAAGCCTCCCCCCCCGCACGCAAAATGCGCACAGAATGTGCCTTCGTATTTCCTTTTAACTTGATATTTCTGATTTTTTAGTTATTAAGACTAGCGCTTCTTGCTGAATCCCTGGGCCAAATGCCAAGTCCAAACGGTCCATTCCGCAGTTCGCTATTCGCTCAAAGTCCGCAGGCAGTGCAAATTGCACGCCTGCGGGCTTCCGCTTCGGTAATTGAAATTACCATCGCGGCTGCTCCAGCACCGGGCCGGCGGACAGTAAAAAAATAAACAAAGCGGGTTTCACGTCAATTAAGGACATCTCTAAAAATAAAGATTTAAACAAAAAAAAGCCAGCAGCTACCTACTTTCCCGCTAAAGAGCAGTATCATCGGCGTAAGAGAGCTTGACTTCCGTGTTCGGAATGGGAACG
>CAVJCY010000098.1:0-9481 GCA_963648145.1 bacterium
AATTAAAACTCGCACGTTTCTCTAAATAAAGCATTGAAAATGATTTTTTAGAGATGCCAAAAATTCCCATTTTTCTGACTAAATCGAAAATTTCCGCACCAGGGACAATAAAAAAAACTGCCGTCTATCAATTTTCCACAACTGGAACAAACTTCAACTCTAGTCATTTTCTGGCTCTGCCTTTTTATTTTAAGATTGTCATCGGATCTATGGTCTTTCCGTTTTTGTAAACCGTAAAATGCAGGTGCGGACCTGTTGAATATCCTGTACTTCCTACAAGTCCTATTCTTGTTCCCTGACTAACCCACTGACCTTTTGCAACAATAATTTTTGACATATGACCGTAAAGCGTCTGATAACCGTTTCCGTGTTCAATAATCACGTAATATCCGTAAATTCTGCTAGTTCCGGCCGTTATAACTTTTCCGCTCATTGAAGCATAAATTGGAGTTCCTGTCGGACAAGCCATGTCAGTTCCCCGATGATAAGATTTAACACCTGTAATAGGATCTAGTCGCGAACCATAAGGCGAAGTCCATCTGAATGCAGATTTTATCGGCATGATGAATTTGTCGCCCATCGCAAGTTTTAAGGTATTTGAATCAAGAGATGCACCCGGCAAAAACAAAACCTGGCCGATAGTCAAACTTTCTGACGCCAAATCATTTACATCAAGAAGCGTTGAAAGTTTTATATTGTTGTTTTTTACAATTCTTTCCAGAGTATCGCCAGTTTTTACAGTGTAAGTAATGCCATCAACCGAAGGAATTTTTAACTTCTGCCCCGCTGCAATCTGACGGACATTTCCAATTTCATTTACGGAAATCAGCGTAGAAATATTTTTCAATCCGAATTTTTTTGTGATTCCGCTGATTGTATCGCCATTTTGAACTTTATAATTCTGATAAGTGACCGGCTGAGTGTAATTTGAAACAAAATTTTCCGTTCCAATAATATTTCCTCTGTCATCAATTTCTGTGCCTTCAAGGGCAAACTTGGACATCAATGAATTTAGATTTTCCAAATCAAGAGAATCTTCTGTGTTTAACGCTAACGGTCCCGTAAAATTTCTTACATGCTGAAAAACTTTCAGACCTAAATAAATTCCGCCGGAAATAAAAATTGCCGACGTCAAAATAATCAGGAGTCTGAAGATGTTTTTTGCAATAAAGTCAAAGAATTTTTCAACGCTACGACCAATATCTGCAATAACAAGGTGGAAATTAAAATCAGTTTTGATTTTCTGGGCAGAAAATTCCTTTACTTCCGGGGAATAAGAATGTAAAACGAGCCTTTTATCAAAATCCATACCTACAAGACTTTGAGAAGCCGAGAAATCTGAAAAAACTGTCTGCGACTTTTGCTTTTTCTTTGCGCCAAATCCGCTGGTAAACGTTTTTCGCTTTTGCTGTTGTCCTACATAACTGATAATTTCCATATTTCTTTTTTCGGATTTTTATGTCTTGAGTTTAGGATTTTTAAACCTTATACTTAAAATCTGGTGTGAGGAATGAATACTTTTTTTAAGAAATGGCGCTGCATTGTTATTTTTGCCTTTCTTGGCGCGTGTGCCGTAGCAATTCTTGTTTATTACGGAAGACTTGCGGCAAAAACTAATCCTATTCCTGCAAAAAAACGAACGGTTGTGGAGCGTGGAATTATTGTTGACCGTTCAGGATTCCCTCTTGCCGTTCAGTCAATTTTTTATCACATCGGAGTTTCTACCCGTAATCTTTCAGAAAAACAAATTCAGGAATTTGCAGAAACGGCCGCTCCCCCCCTTGAAATGGAATCTAGCGAAATTGAACAGATTTTAAAAAATGCACACGGAAAATTTGTATATCTCAGAAAAAAAGCTCCTCAAAGCGTTTATCAGGATTTAGTTGATGCCACAAAAGGCAAAAAAATGAATTTTATCAGTTACGAAAAAGTAACCGGTCGAAATTATCCAAATCATGCACTTGCCGCTCAGTTAATCGGTTATATGGGGTCTGATGAAAAAGGTCTTGCTGGAATTGAATTTTCTCAGCAAGAAATTCTGCAGCCATCCCTTACTGAAAATTCGCAGGAAGAACAGGCGCAGGGAAAAAATATTTTTCTTACGATTGACGCAAATCTTCAGTACAAACTTGAACAAATCTGCTACGAAACAATGGAAAGAACTCAGGCCGCAGATATGATGCTGATTGCCGCAGACAGCAAAACCGGCGAAATTCTTTCATATGTTTCTCTTCCGGCCGCAAATCTTGATGAATACGGCAATGCCTCCGCAGAAAGTAAAATTGACCGCCCGGCAATGAACGCTTATGAACCGGGTTCAGTTTTCAAAATTTTTACAATCGGAATTATTTATAATCACAACGGAATTTCTCCGAACGATACATTTTTGTGCGACGGTGCTTACGAAAAGAAACTTTCAAATGGCGAAACTATAAAAATCGGTTGTCTTGATCATCACGGACTTTTGACGCCACGCGATGCTTTAAGATTTTCGTGCAATGATGTTTTAGGTCAAATCAGTGACAAAATCGGGGATGAAGAATTTATGCAGGGTATCAGAAATTTAGGTTTTGGTTCAAAAACCGGTCTTGAAGTTCCAGGTGAAACATCGGGATTTGTAAAAGAACCTTACAGCAAAACCTGGTCTGCACGTTCAAAACCAACAATTGCAATCGGACAGGAAATTTCAGTTTCTGCACTCCAAATGGTCCAGGCAACAACAGCAATTGCAAACAGCGGAATTCCTGTAAAATTAACTGCAATTCATAAAATCACAAATAAAGACGGGACTGTTTTTTATGAACACGAACCGCAATACAAAGACCGTGCCTTGTCAAAAACAGCTGCAGATTATGTTCTAAGCTGCATGGAAACAACTGCAAGAACAGGAACCGGCTCAAGAGCAAATTTAAAGGACATTTCAATCGGCGTAAAAACCGGAACTGCACAAATGGCGGACAAAGAAAAAGGCGGATATTCAACGACAGATTTTATTTCAAACTGTATGGCAATTTTCCCAGTTGAAGATCCCCAGGTTATTCTTTACATAGTTATTGAAAAGGCAAAAGGCGAAACTTACGCCGGAAGAATTGTTGCTCCGGTAATTGCAGATGCGGCAGACGTAATTATAGATCACCTTGGAATGAGCCGAGGCGGAGCATCGTCTCTTGAACATGACGGAATTATCACGCTTCCCCAATCAAAAAAAATCACAATTGGCGACAAACTGCCAGATTTTACAGGAAAATCAAAAAGGGACTTAATGTCCGTTCTTGAACGCAAAGACATTCATTTTATTTTAAACGGCAAAGGTTGGGTTGTAAGCCAGAATCCAGAACCGGGAACACCTGTCACGGAGAATATGACAATTGAACTCAACCTGGAATAAAAATAAATCCGCTTTCCAAAAACGTTTTTCCGCACTCTATGAGTTTTTAAAACCAGGCATAATTTTTATAGACGAAGAGTTTTCAAAAGGAAAATCAATTGAACAGATTACATCTCCGTTTTTTACGCTGTGCACTGCCAAAAACGGTGAATATACGGCGACGGAAAATAAATTAAGGCTTCATTCTGCTTACAATCCGCAATCAGAAGCACAATCTGCCGTTATGAGGGCAGAAGTTTCTTCAAAATCAGCGGCTGTTTTTTACAGTTTTGGACTTGGCTGGCACGTAATTGAATTTTCAAAGAATTTCCCGGAAAAAAAACTCATTCTTATCGAACCTGATTTTCTGAGATTTTTAGTAACACTCACAATTTTGGATTGGACAGAAGTTTTTAATCACCAGCAGTTAATAATTGCCACGGGACTTCCTGATTCAAAGTCCAACCAGTCAGTGCCGCCTGATATTCAGCAAATTCTGACTCTGATTGAAGATACTTCAAAAATAAACACGGATAATTCAGGTGTTTCTGATACATATTTTTTTGATATTCCTTCATTCTACTTTCATGCAAAAAATTATTTTGAAAATCTCAAGACTTTAATCCACCGCAACATTCAAAAAAATCAGATAAATGCTGCAACACTCCGCCGTTTTGGAAAACTCTGGGTGCGAAACAGTCTTAAAAATCTTGACCAATTAATAAAAAACGACGGAATAAAATCGCTGAAGATTCCGTGTGCGCCCACGAATGTAGCATCCTCAAATAATATGCCGTGTGTGCCACGAACTGACATTCCGTTCGTGATTGTCGGGGCAGGTCCGTCGCTTCAAGGCCTTGTTCCATATTTGAAAGAAATTTCCAGACGAGCCATAATCATTTGTGTAGAAACTGCCCTGCACTTTTTGCTGAAACATAACGTTCAATGTGATTTTATAGTCCTTTTGGACAGCCAGTACTGGGCTTACCGTCACATTGCAGGTCTTTCTGCTTTAAATTCGTATCTTGTAACGGACATCAGTGCATATCCGGCAGTATTTCGCTTTAAATGCCGAGAAATTCTCCTTTGTGACTCAGCATTTCCGGTCGGAAAATTCTTTCAGGAAAAATTAAATCTAGACAAAGGCGACTTAGGCACTGGCGGTTCTGTTGCAACGTCGGCATGGAATCTGGCACGGTTTTTAGGTGCAGAAAATATTTATTTTGCCGGCGTAGACCTTTCGTTTCCGCAAAAACAAACGCATGTCAAAGGTAGTTCTGCCGAACAAACTTTTTATAAACTTTCATCAAAAATAAAACCGATAGAACAATTTTCCGTCACTTCTCTTTTTTCAGCCCCGACTATACAGGCAACAGACTATCAGGGCAATTTTGTACTTTCAGACAGCAGAATGCAAATGTTTGCCTGGTGGTTTGAATCAAATATTGCGTCAAATCCACAGATAAAAAATTACACACTCTGCCCTCAAAGTTTAAAAATCAACGGAATAATGCCGGTTCCAATTCAGGATTTTCTAAAATTACCAGAAATAAAAAAATCAGAAATTCTCCAGAAAAACAAAATCACGCCGATTTCTGAGGAAGTTCTCAAAAATTTCCAGAAATTAAAATCAGAATTTCCCGACAAAACAGATTTTTTTGCTCAAAATGAATCTTTAAAACAATACTTTGCAAAATAATGTATACTTTCCCTTATGAAAAACTCAGATTATTCAGTAATTTACAGTGACGATGAAATTGTCGTATTAAATAAACGCTCCGGGCTTCTTATTGCTGCAGATCGCTACAATCCAGACTGCCCGCGCCTTGATCTTCTTGCCTCTCAGGAATTTGGAAAACTTTACGCAGTCCACAGGATAGATAAAGACACTTCCGGAATTATTATTTATGCACGCACGGAAGACGCCCACCGCAATTTGAGCATGCAGTTTGAAAAACGTCTTGTCCATAAAACTTATCATGCGCTTGTTTATGGACATCCACTTTGGAAAGACCTTACTGTAAAACTTCCCCTAAAACCAGACGGAGATGCACGCCACCGCACAGTTGTGGATAAACGTTTTGGCAAACCCTCTCAAACGGATTTTCACTTAATCGGCAATTGCGGAACTTTCAGCTGGATAGAAGCAAAACCGCTAACCGGTCGCACACATCAGATTCGCGTACATCTTGCAGCAAATTCTTTAAGCATCGTCTGCGACCCTCTCTACAGCGGCAACCAAAAGCCACTCCGCCTCAGCGACATCAAGCACAACTGGCACGGAAACACGGAAGAAGAACGTCCATTGCTCAGCCGACTTGCCCTTCACGCATATAAAATCGAATTTGCACACCCAAAAAACGGAGAAAAACTCATTTTTACCGCGCCTTACCCAAAAGATATGGATGCCACTCGCAACCAGCTTGCAAAAATATTCGGAGTTGATCCGCTTGCTCAAAATTAAGGGTATCTCTAAAAATTGCAATTTTTAGAGATACCCTTAAGAATGAGAAAACGAATTTTATCTTCCAATTTGACATACGCTCGCTTTAAGGAATTTTATGAAAAAAACATCATTACTTTTAATTTTTGCGTTAAATGCCGTATCTGCCTTTGCATTTGAAAATTTCACGCTAAAAATCACCCCTGAAAGTGGAATAACAAACGGTAATCTTTACGAATACGTTTTTGAAGAAAAATGCACAAATACAGACAAACAGGAAAGTTTTTTAGACTGGCAGATAAAAAATTTATTTTTCGCAGGCGTAAATTTAGAATCTGACATAAAAAAATATTTCAATCTCAATTTTGACTGCCGAGTTTACATTCCAAAACTTTCTGGCAGAATGCAGGATTTTGACTGGCTAAACTTCGCCAATTACCCAGATGATAATCCTATGGAACTTACAAATTATTCCATTCACGATAATTATTTAGAAAAATTCTACACCTTTGGAATTTCCGCCGGAAAGAATTTTCTTCTTGATAAAGTAAAACTCACGCCTTATCTTGCGTGGAATTATTCTTTTATTCAGTTTTCCGGCAAAAATGGCTATGGAACCTACAAAAGTAAGAATTGGCAACCTGTAAGTTTTGAAGGGCAAACTGTAATTGATTACAACAACGAAATTAATTCATTTCTGTTAGGTTTTAAAACTGTTGTAAGCCCTTCTCAGTATTTTGAAGCAGGCATAAATTTTGCCTTAAGTCCATCCTTGAGTTTTATAAATGCAATAGACAAGCATTATACAAACACAACTGGCACAGGCACATTATATCTTGACGTTATGTATTTTTCGTGGAACATAAAAAGTTCGGTTTTTGTGAGTTACAGTTTTAATAAATATAATTCTATAGGTTTTAAGTGCGATACAGAGTTCATTCCGTTAACAAAAGGTTCTAATTATTCTTGCTTTTTACCAGCAACTTCTGTTTCCATAAATCAAGGAGTACAGGGCGGAACCAGCAGATTTTTATTATCAGCATCAATTTTTTACACTTTAAGTCTTTAATCAGTTCCTTAAAAAAGCATTGAAAATGATTTTTTAGAGATGCCCATAAAAACAGCCGGAAAACAAAACTTTCTTAAAATTTACTTAAAAAAAATTCTCCCGTTTAAGTAAATTATGTTATAATTTAATCTATGATTTCAAAGAAAAAAGTTAGACTATCGGATATTGCAAAAAAATTAAATATAAGTACTGTAACGGTTTCAAAGGCACTATCAAATAAAGAAGGTGTCAGCGACGATTTACGCAAAGAAATTAAAGAACTCGCGGAATCTATGGGTTACCAGAAAGTTTCGGATTCCGGCAAAACTACCGGCAATGTAGGAATTTTAATTCCAAGTCACTTTTTTTCTGCTCATTTTTCTTATTACTGGTATCTTTTTAATTTTTTGTCAAAAGAACTTTTAGCGCAGAATTTTTACAGCATCATGGAACTCATTACTGATCAGGACGAAGAAGAATCCGTTTTGCCACGCATTTTAAAGGACAAAAAAGTTGACGGTCTGATTATTTTAGGTCAGGTAAAAGAAAATTATATAGAAGAAATTAACAGAAATTTTGAAAATTTCATTCTTATGGATTTTTATACAAATAATACTTTGATTGACAGTGTTTCAAACGACAATTTTTACTGTTCTTATATCATGACAAATTATGTTATTAACTCCGGTCATAAAAATCTGCGTTTTGTAGGAAATTTTAACGCCACAACTTCAATCAAAGATCGTTTTATGGGATTTGAAAAAGCACTTTTAGAAAATAATCTGGAATGTGACAAAAATCTGATTTTGGACGACCGTGATCAAAAAGGAAATTTAATAGAAATTGAACTTCCTTCCTCAGAAAAAATGCCCTCTGCCTTTATATGCAACAATGATATTACCGCCGCCCGCCTTGTTCATCAACTGCACAAACAAGGATTCAAAGTGCCGGATGATATTTCTGTAACTGGATTTGATAACTTTTTAGGCCAGCAGACAATTTCCGTTCCGTTAACGACTGTTTACATAAAACCGGAAGATTCTGCAAAGGTTGCCGCAGACTTAATAATCGCAAAAATCGAAGGCAGACCATATATAAAAGGCCGCCACGTTGTAAGCGGCAGCCTTCTCATAAGAGATTCTGTAAAAAATATCTCTAAAAAATAAGAGTTCTTCTAAAAAATTCAATTTTTAGAGGAGTCCATAATTTTATTTTTCTCCTGCAACAAGAATTCCTGTAATATTTGTAGATTTTCCATTCTTGTCTTTAGAAGCACGTTTATTGCACTGAATGTGAACTTTAAATTTCTGTACAGTGTCGGTACTCACAAGTTCCTTATACGCCCAGCCATAGTATCCTTTGCGGTAAGAAACATAACAGTTAAGCGGAAGTTTTGTAGAAGTTTTGCCGTCCTCGTACTCAACCCAGGCAATAGGGTCACGGAACTGATCACTTTCACAATAAGTAATTCCGACTGCAGAACCTGTAACTTCAAAAACAATCTCTGCTCCGGCATTTTTTGTCTGCCAGCCTTCGTGACTTTTTCCGTGAGCCGTCCATTCGCTGTGAACAGGACTACCTTCGGTCCATCCGGTATTTATCAGTGGCTGAATATTATCTTTTGTGTAATAAACTGCATTTTCAAAACCTCTGTCAGTAAGAACTTCCGGAAGATTTTTAGAAATCTTTGAGATTTCAGAATCGGCTGGAAGATTTTTCCAGACATTTTCAAGTTTTGCAGTCATATATTCAGCAATTTTTGCATGACCGACATCATTAGGATGAACAGTTTCTTCGCCATCAAAAAATCCTTCAAAATCTTTTTTATCAGTTGCAAAAAGACAGTCTTTCCAGCTTACAAAAGGAATATGATAATATTCACAAATTTTCTGCTGTTCAGCCTGATTACTAGAAAAAGGTGCTTTTCTTTCGTTTACAAAAAGGGCAAGAATTGCAGAATCTGTTTTTTCAAGAATTTTTCTGATGATTGCCTCATAAGTGCGTTTTCTGGTTTTAGTTTCAAGCCACTGATCGTTCATTGCATATTCAAGAAGAACAAGATCCGGATTTTTTGAAATTACATGATCATCAAGACGGGCAATCGCAAACGCAGAGTCAGTTCCACTTACCCCTTGATTTAAAAATGTGAGTGTACTTCCGTTTTGACCTGCAAGTTCTTTAAGCCAAGTGCCAGTTTTTCCGGCCCAACCGTTAGACGCAGGCGGATTTGCATTAAAACCGGTCGTAATTGAACCACCCAATGCTACAACAGTCACATTTTCCCCTCTACGGATTTTTGCAAAGAAATTCTGCAACCTCACATCCTGATTTTCACTCATATAATCGCTCCCTGCAGCAAACAAAGTGCCGCAAAAACTTAATGCCACGGCCAATGCAGTCAGTAATTTTTTTAATTTTTTCATATTGATTTTCCTGTTTTTAAGGTGGTACCGTAAATTTCCGTTTTTTTTGAAAATTCGCGATAAAACTGTTTTTTGGGAACCTCTAAAAATTGCAATTTTTAGAGGTTCCTTTGAAATCGCGATGTTTTAATTCGTTGTATTTTAAGGAATTAAAACTCGCTGGTATCTCTAAAAAAGCATTGAAAATGATTTTTTAGAGA
>CAVJCY010000099.1:0-9315 GCA_963648145.1 bacterium
CAGTTTCAAAATCCTCAGCACGCAAATGGCGTGCTTCCGGGTTTCGGCTTCGGCATTTGCAAATGCCTTCGCCGCTGCTCCACCCGCTAACGCGCCGGACTCAAAAAGAAAAGACCTCTGAGTTATTTTTGGCTCAGAGTTACCACTAAAACTTTTCCCGCAAAACCTGCCCTTTGCCGTCCTTTATTCCGTCAATGTAATCTTGAATTGTATTAATTTTGTGTTCAAAAGCAACGCCCCCAATCAGCATAGACTTTTCAGTCCTGTCTGTTATAAATGACGTTTTGTGAATATCAGACCCGCTTGTAACTCTAAATCCGTATTGTTTTGCGTAAAGTTCCGCAAGTTCATTTTCTTCGGGTTTGTTGCCGGCGTTGTAAATTTCTACTCCGTGAACTTCGCGCGGATGCACATGAATTGCCCTTTGGTATCCGCGGAATCTAAATGGATGAGCTTGAATCATCAGACCACCGTTATTATTTACATTTTCAAAAAGTTGAGCGTGATTCATACTCACAACTTCAGGATTTTCTAAAAGCCAATCTTTGCCAAGACCATAAATTAAATAATCGTCGCCATCAAAAGTCTGTTCAAAGCCAAAAAATACTTTAAAATCGAAAGCATTTTTTTTATTTATGCTCTCTGCTTCTGTAAGCGCATGCTCATAGCCAAGACAAAAATTATTTACCCAGTCTTTCCACGGCAATTCGCGTGAAACACAGGTATTTCCACCCCAAAAATGATCCGTAACAATAATTCCCGAATATCCAATATTTATATAAGTTTGAATGTAATCTTTTGCAAAGGAAGTTGCGCAGGCACTTGATTCTGCCGTGTGAAGATGAGTTTCGTATTTGTAAAGCATATATTAATTATACATCGTCATTGAATTATGATAAACTGTGTGTATGGAAAAAACAGTTTACATTATTGGTCACAGAAATCCCGATACAGATGCGGTTGTTTCTGCATACGGATATGCAAAATTAAAAAATCTTCTTGGCTATCCAAATTATAAGGCAGCACGCGCCGGTCATTTAAATCCGCAGACAACATATATTTTTCAGAAATTTGGTTTACAACGCCCGGAATACATTGCAGATTTAATTCCAAAAGTTAAATATTTTATGCAATCTGATGTTGAAACCGTTACGGAAGATGTTTCTGTGTGGGAAGCAATCGGTAAAATGGAAAAAACAGCAATCCGAGTTATGCCGGTTGTTGATAAAAACGGAAAGTATCTTTCTCTTTTGCATTATTCAGGATTCGCAAAAGGAGTTCTAACAACTCTCAATCCTGAAAAAAAACACAGATTCACCACGACAATCAATCTGATTCAAAAAACTTTAAATGCCCAGCCAATTATTATTAATGACGATGCAGACAAGCAGATTACGGCGTCAATTCACGTTGGTTCATCATCTCTAGAAGCATTTAAAAAACGTCTTGAAGCTCATTCTTCAGAAGATATTGTCGTTATTGCTTCTGACCGCGAAGATATTCACCGGGTTTGCATTGAACAGCGCGTAAAACTTCTCATCACGACAAGCGGTTATGTAATTTCAAAAGATTTGCGTGAACTTGCGGAAAAAAACGGAGTCAGCGTAATTGTAAGTCCATATTCAACTTCCCCAACCTCAATGCTGATTGCCTACTCCATTCCGGTTGCAACAATGGGCGACAAAGAAATCATCACTGTTGGAATAAACGACACGGTTTCTAAAATCAAAGACATTTTAAAAAATGCGCCGTGTAAATACCTTCCGGTCCTTGACGAAGAAAGCAAGGTCATCGGTATGATTTCTGAGCACAATTTAATGCAGGAACCAAATATTGAAGTAATCCTTGTTGATCATAATGAAATTACCCAGGCGGTAGAAGGCGTAGAAAATTATACAATCCGCGAAGTTATAGACCATCACAGAATAGGGGCAATTCCTTCAAAAAATCCTATTACTTTTATAAACCGACCGGTGGGATCAACTTCAACTCAGATTGCAGAAATGTATCAGGATTTTAAAATTCCAATTCCAAAAGACGTTGCAACTCTGCTTTTGTGCGGTATTCTTTCTGATACTTTGATTTTGCAGTCAGCCACTACAACAGATTTGGATCGTGAAATTGCCGAATATCTTTCAAGCATTACGGATCTTGATATTAAAACTTTAGGAAACGAAATTCTTATTGCCGGAAGTAAGGTTTCTGGCCGCAAAGCCGGTGAACTCATTCATCAGGATATGAAAGAATACACGGAAGGAAAATCGGTTTACACTGCAAGTCAGATTGAAGTCGGAAATCCAAAAGAAATTCTTGACCGCAAAAAAGAATTCCTGGAAGAACTAGAAATTGAACGCAGAAGCCACAAAGCACTTTTCAGCTGTCTGCTGATTACGGACATTACAAAACTTTCAAGTCATCTGATGATTGTAATGGATTCTAAGTTTGAACAGTTTATTACATTCCCAAAAAGTGAAGAAAACGTTTACTTTTTGCAAGATGTGGTAAGCCGAAAAAAACAACTTATCCCGATGCTCTCAGAAATGATAGTAAATTATCAGAAATAAGTCGCGCCGTGCTAGTAAAAGATATGCTTACGAAAAAGCACGTCAATTCGACACGATGAACGCAGGTCGTTCCAAAAGTTCTTATATCTTTTCCAAGAATTTCTGCGTTCAGAGTGTCTCGGTTGCCGTTTGCTTTTTCTCCGCATAGTGTAGTGTCCAACGGCGTGTCAATTTTCTTCCGGCTACTATTCCCAGCCGAATGTTGCTGGAGGCTTGTTTGTTGCATCAAAATAGAGTGCGTCAACAAACGGTAAAGCAGCAATCTGCTGAATCATTTTTCCTAAAACTTCTTTTGGAAGCATTGCAAAACGGGCCGTCATAACATCTTCGGAGCAAACAGGGCGCAAAACAAAGGTTGCGTGCTCAGAAACAGAGGCGTAAGGTAAATCAATTGTCAGATGCTGGAAAATTTCGTTGTAAAGTCCTGATTTATGCAGTTCGGTCAAAACAATATTGTCAACTTCCCGCAACTGATCAAGACGTTTTTTATCACAATACCCTTCTTGAATTTTCAAATCAACATTTTCAATTCCTGGTTTCTGGTAAAGTTTTATAATCGTGCGGTTAATATATTTTGCAGAATTCGTGATTGTAGAAGAACAGGCTTCCAGTTTTTCGCGTTTGCCCGGAAAATGCCTCATTCCCATTCCTGCTGCTGCAGCGCCAAGCGGCCATTCAGTTTCTTTTGCAGGACCAAAATCAAGCAAAGCCGGGAATCTGTAAGTCCTGAAATCACCTTGAACACCAACACTGCGAACCGGCAAGACCGAACGTTTTAAATTGGCAGTACATCCCGGACAGAACATATCAATCGTAATTTCATCAAGTTCTTTTTGAGCCTGCGTCAATTCTTCCTTATCCTTTTCCGTCGTTTTACCATCTGAACACAAAACGTTAATAGAAAGTCCCGGTCCTGGGAACGGATGACGCATAACAAGTTCATCACTAAGGCCAAGTTTATGACCAATTGCACGCACTTCATCTTTATACAAATCACGGATTGGTTCAATAATCAAACCTTTTGCAATCAATTCCTGAATTCCTTGTACTCTATTATGATGAGTCTTAATTGTATTAGAATTTTTTGTTCCACCAGATTCAATAATATCCGGATACAGAGTTCCCTGTGCCAAAAGCCATTTATTTTCATCAAGATGCTGTTTTTCAAGAACTTCGTTACGCACAGTAATAAAATTTTCGCCAACGGCCATTCGCTTTTTCTGAGGATCCGTCAAACCGCTGATTGCCTTCAAAAAACTTTCAGAAGCGTCCTCAACAATAAAATTATTAAATCCAAATTTGTGATAAGCCTCAGCAACCCCTGCACTTTCATTTTTGCGCATAAATCCATTATCAATATGCAGTCCTAGAACTCTATTCTGCCCCAAAGCCTTATTCAAAAGTGCAAAAGTAATTGTAGAATCAACACCACCACTCAAGAAAAGCAGCACGTTTTTGTCGCCGGCATCTTTTTTAATCTGCTCAAGAATAATCTGCAAAACCGTGTCCTGATCCCAGTTTTTTTCCATTCCGCAATAATCCGCAAAATTCTGAAAAATCTGATTTCCGCACGGTGTATCTTTTACTTCACAGTGAAATTGCAAACTGAATCGTTTTTTACTAAGATTCTGTGTCGCCGCAAACGGACAATCTTTCGTGGAACCTACAACTTCAAAACCATCGCCCAGCTGCAAAACTCCGTCCTGATGACTCATCCAAACCTGCTGACTGCCTTCAATTCCTTTAAAAAGCGGAGATTTTACATTTTCATTAAAATTCAGAGTCGCAAAACCAAATTCGCCAGTTTCAGCCTTGCCAATTTTGCCGTTATAGCCCATCTGAACAATATAATGCCCATAACAAAGTCCCAAAATTGGAATTTCCAACCCTAAAATTTCAGAATTAAATTCCGGCACCTTTTCGTCATAAACAGAACTCGGTCCGCCAGAAAAAACAACGCCTTTAGCATTTTCAAAAACATCAAGCGACGCAGAGGGCAAAGCAATTTCCGAATAATACCCAAGCATACGAAAACGTTTTGCAATCAAATGCGCATATTGAGAACCAAAATCCAAAACAACAATTTTTTCACGTGCCATAAAAAATCCTTTCGAGTTAAACTCCCACAAATTATATCGATTTGATTTTTTTTTTTCATCAGGGCGCATCCTGCTAAAGCAGGACCAGGCTTTCCGGGGTTCCGCTGTTCGCTCCAAAGTCCGCAGGCAGCACAAATAGTGCACCTGCGGGCTTCCGCTTCGGCTTTTGAAAAAGCCTTCGCTGTCCCTGCAATCCTTTGCGCAAAAACTCCCCTACAAAATTTTACAAAAAATGTTAAAATCAAAAAATGCAATACAGAAAAGATAAATACGGTAACGAACTTTCAGTTTTAGGCTACGGTTGCATGCGTTTTAGTCAAACTGCCGGCAAAATTGATATTTCAAAAGCAGAAAAAGAAATTCTTTACGGCATTTCGCAGGGAATAAATTATTTTGACACCGCCTACATTTATCCCGGCAGCGAATCCGCACTTGGTGAAATTGTAGAAAAAAATCAGATTCGCAGCAAAATTTTTATTGCAACAAAACTCCCGCATTATCTTGTAAAGACAAAAGACGACATAGAAAGAATTTTCCAGGAAGAAAAAAAACGACTCCGCACAAATTACATAGATTTTTATCTTATGCATATGCTCACAGACATAAAGTCCTGGCAAAGAATTAAAGATTTAGGTATTGTGGAATGGTTGCAAAATAAACAAAAATCAGGAGAAATCAAACAAATTGGCTTTTCCTATCACGGAAATTCAGACATGTTCTGCAAAATTCTTGACGACTACGACTGGGATTTTACCCAGATTCAATACAATTACCTTGACGAAAATTCTCAGGCCGGAAAAACCGGACTTTTATATGCGGCTCAAAAAAATATTCCGGTTATCATAATGGAACCGCTGCGGGGCGGAAAACTTGCAAACGGACTTCCAAAAAACGCCCTTTTTGAAATCAAAAAATATCCTGTACAAAAAACTCCTGCACAATGGGGACTCAGCTGGCTTTATAATCAAAAAGAAGTTACTGTTGTACTTTCCGGCATGAATTCAATTCAAATGATTGAAGAAAACTGCAAAACCGCAAGCGAAACTTTTGCCGGAAGTTTTAATCAGAATGACAATCAACTCATAAAAAAAATAATCAAGGAAATTAACGCAAATCAAAAAGTTGGTTGCACAGGCTGCCGTTATTGTATGCCATGTCCCAAAAATGTTGATATTCCCGGGACATTTTCCGCCTACAATAAAATGTATTCAGACGGCTACTTTCGTAGCCTCACGGAACATTTCATGTGCACCGCCCTCAGAAAAGATTACACCGGCCCCGCAAACTGCATAGGCTGTGGAAAATGTGAACAACACTGCCCGCAAAATATACAAATCCGCAAAGAATTAAAAAACGCCCGCAAAAAACTAGAAGGTCCGCTTTATAAAATTGCAAGAAAACTCTTGTCAAAATTTATAAAAGTGTAACTGCATCTCTAAAAAAGCATTTTCGATGCTTTTTTTTAAAAGGCCAAATATATTGTTGTCAAAATTTTAGAACGAAGCTAAAACCTTGCAGGACCGTCTTCCGGATAAATATTTGTCGAATAAGTAGAAATTTTACTCAAAGCTTTTGCCGCTGCCTTTGAATTTTCCTTTAAAAAATCAAGGAATTCTTTTTCGGTAAAAAACATCAGTTTGCAATTTGTTCTCGCTACAAAGTTTCCCTGGCACTTTTGATTCAAAACGCAGGGAATATCGCCAATAAACTCACCTTCGCCAATATCGCGGTCTTTTTCTTCATCATGAATAATTCCCTTGCAAACATAATAAACAAAAAGCGGATCATCGTTTTTTTTGAAAATTATATCGCCAGGGTTAAAATTGCGCGTGTTTTCCGTCGTAGAAATTGCAGTGGCATTTACAAAAAGAATTTTTCTCAACCAGTCATTAAAATTCTTCGTTTCAAATTCAGGACGCAAATAAACTTCGGAACGAATCAGACTGTCAAAAAACTGACTGACATAAAGCATTTCGGCTCCATACAAAAAAATCACAAAGAAAAAGTAAATTTTTGCCATCAAAATAATCAAGGTACTGATTGTTCCATAAATCAAGTTATAATTTGTGGTTTTATAAAATTTATTAAGAAAGAAAGACAAAATAAAAAATGAAAAACTGCACAACGCACCAAAAAATGCACAGCGTTTAAATTCCGGAGCCGTTCCAGAAACAAATCGGTAAACCAAGGTAACAATCACAAAAAGAATTAAATAAATGATTGTTTTCATCAAATTGCTGGAACTATTACTAAAAAGTCGCGGGGCTTTTTCTTTTATCGGGTCAAAAATCGGCATTTGAATGAATTTATTAAATACAAAACTCACAATAATCGCTAATACAACAATCAAAATCATCACAATTTCAGAAACAAAAATTACAATCTGATTAATTGACGCCTTTCTCTGAGAACGCGACCGAAAAATACGGTTCATCGCGTAAACAATGGAAAGGAACATCTTGCGTCCCATCCAGAAAATCCACAGAAAAAGTACTATATCAACGACTGTAAATTTAAATGTTGAGGTGTTGTTCAAAACCGTGTCCACAATAGACGTAATATCGTAAGTTTCTTTGATTTGCTCTGCAAAAGTGTAAACAAAACTGATAGCGGCAGGCGATGACTGCAACATATTTGCCAGAATACTGACAATCATCAGCAAAATTGGCACAAAACTGAACACAAATCCAAAAGAACAGGAATAAGAACTTTCCCATAAATTGCATTTGTTAAAACCGTGAATAGTCAGATAAATAAACTGACCTAGTTTTGCCCATGATGAGGATTTTTTAAATTTTGATTCAAACCTTTTTGCTATTTTGCTCGGCATTTTTATTTTTAAGAAAAATTATTCCTGATCAAAAATCAAGAAAATCTTAGTAATATCTTTAAATTATCAGTTACAAAAATATAAATATCAAGAAAAAAAATGACTGGAAGTTTTATAAAATTCCAGTCATCTTTCTGCTTTACCGCGAATCTCTAAAATATTTTAGAAATCTGCCAGTTTTGGCGCACGCGGATAAGGAATAACATCACGAATATTTTCCATACCGGTTATGTAACGAATCAAACGTTCAAAACCAAGTCCAAATCCTGAATGAGGCACTGTACCAAATCGGCGCAAATCAAGATACCATTCATAATTTGACATATCCATCTTGCGTTCTTCGCACGCTTTCAGCAGTTTTTCGTAAGATTCTTCACGTTCAGAACCGCCAATAAGTTCACCAATTCCAGGAACAAGAACGTCAACAGCTTTTACAGTTTTTCCGTCATCATTCTGTTTCATATAGAAAGATTTTATTTCTTTAGGATAATTGTAAACCATTACCGGGCAGCAAAAAATCTTTTCTGTAAGATAGCGTTCATGTTCTGTCGCAATGTCACAACCCCAGTAAGGATTAAATTCAAATTTTGCACCATTTTTAGACGCTTCTTCCAATTTTGCAATTGCATCAGTATAAGAAATTCTAACAAACTTTGCATTTGCAACCTTTTCCAAAGATGCTATAAGACCTGGTTGAATTCTCTTATCAAAAAATTCCAAATCTTTGCGACATTTTGTCAGAGCCCAATTCAAAAGATATTTTACGAACTCTTCCTGAATATCCATATCGTCGTCCAAATCATAAAAGGCCATTTCAGGTTCAATCATCCAGAATTCTGCCAAGTGACGCGGTGTGTTAGAATTTTCTGCTCGGAAAGTTGGTCCAAAAGTGTAAACACGACTCAAGGCAGTTGCCATTGTTTCGGCTTCCAGCTGACCAGAAACCGTCAGACTTGCATGCTTTCCAAAAAAGTCCTTTGAATAATCAACAATTTTATGAGCATCTTCTATTTTCATTCCTCCGGCACCGGCCTTTACTCCCATTTC
Source organism: bacterium (assembly GCA_963648145.1). Classification (GTDB taxonomy): domain Bacteria; phylum Spirochaetota; class Spirochaetia; order Treponematales; family Treponemataceae; genus Treponema_D. Next base: position 8,541 of record CAVJCY010000099.1, read on the forward strand.
TGCAATTTTTTCTAGACTTAAAGTTGTAACCTGGAACATTTCGCCGGCACCTTCACAATCAGAACAAGTAATTTCTGGAGCATTAATGTACTGAAATCCTCTTTCCTGAAAAAATGAATGAACGGCAAAAGCCATTTGGCTACGCACACGGTAAACTGCACCAAAAGTATTAGTTCTTGCACGCAGGTGAGCATTTTCGCGCAGATATTCCATAGACATTTTATTTTTCTGCAGAGGATATTCGTCCGGATTACAAGTTCCAAGACAAACTAAATCTTCAAGTGTAATTTCAACAGCCTGACCGCTAGCCGGCGACGGCACAATCAAACCTTCCGCACGAATAGAAGCACCCGTATTCAGTTTTTTAAGTTCGTTTTCAATATTATTTACATTTGCATTATTTGACGGTGCATTTCTGTCAAAAGTCAGCTGAATATTTGCAAAACAGCTTCCGTCATTTACCTGAATAAAAACCAGGTTTTTTGAATCACGCACAGTACGAACCCAGCCCATAACCGTAACTTTTCTTCCATCTGGTGCTGAAGTAAGTAAATCTTTTATTAAAATTGGTACCATAGTACCCTCCTAAAAATGTAAATAATAACCGCAATTTTAACTTTTTAACGACGCTTCTTCAATCATATTGAAACATTTTTATAATTTTGCAGAAATTAGTAATGGGAACCTCTAAAAATTGCAATTTTTAGGTAACTCTGAAAAGGCGATGTTTTAATTCGTGCTATATCAACGAATTAAAACTCGCACGTTTCTCTAA
>CAVJCY010000100.1:0-9227 GCA_963648145.1 bacterium
TTCCCCAAGGAGGATTCGAACCCCCACAGTCAGAACCAGAATCTGAAGTGCTACCATTACACAATCGGGGAATAAGTGACTCCCAATATACAACTTAAGAGTCACAGTGTCAATAAGTTCAACTAGTTTTTAGAACTTTTTTTGGTTGCTTTTGAAGTTTTTGCAGCGGATTTTGGAGCCGGCTTTTTAGATTCTTTTTCTGCTTTTGGAGCAGTTGTATCAAGAACAGAATTGTCATCATTTGCAAGTTCTGAACGAACATAAGAATCAGCTTTCCAGTCGTTTATCCATTTTTTGCCACCATCTGCATAAGTCAAAAGATAGCGGAACTGAAATGCCTTGTTAATCTCAAATTCCTTTGAAAGTGAAAAAGAACCATCCGGGCATTTTTTCATTGGCAAAGAAGTTTCATTCCAACTATTGAACTCTCCAACAAGATATACCTTTTCAGCACCTTCAGCGGCGTTTACGTTCACATTAAAATCAACTGTACATTTTTTTGCAGTAAATTTTTTCTTCAAAGACATATTTTTACCCCCATAAAGTTGTTTTTTACATTTTAACAGTTTTAATATAGCGGTGCAAGTTGTACAAAACACTATTTCATCAATTTTTAAAATTAATGTAAAATGTAAGGAAAATCTTAAAAAAAACTGTTCATAACCTTTCAAAAGCATTAAAATATGCTCAGTTGTTCTTCTAAAAGGGAATCTCTACAAATTGCAATTTTTAGAGATATCTTTGAAAACTTAGACATTCAAGTCAGTTTGACTTTTTAATTTTTTTCTGGAGGTGCGTTTATGGACTGTGGGTCGAGTTATCCCATACATTTTCTAAACAAATTAAACCTCCGGAATCTTCATTTTTAATTCACTTTCTTCCATAAAAATCCAACAGAAATGAAGACTCCGCAAAATTTTATCCCTACGGAGTTTTAAAATGATTACATACTGGCAGCAGATTAACGGTCAATTTTTCAAAGTAAAAAAAGATGAAATCGTGGATTCTTTACCTTTGTGGGTAGATGCAAGGGCCGTTACCCGCGACGAAACAAACGAAATTCAAAATGAATACGAAATTGAACAGGATGATCTTCTTGATATTCTTGACCCAGATGAACTTTCGCGTCTAGACGATGGTGAAGGCTACATTCTTACAATCGTAAGGGTTCCTGTTTATGATCCTCAGGCAGAAACACCTTATTTTGCCGTGCCAATCGGTATTATCATCAAAGGAAAAACAATCATCACAATTTGCTGGACAGACAGCGAAGTTTTAAAAGATTTCGGGAATAATCGGGTACGCGGCGTGCGCCTCACGGATTTTCCGTCATTTATCGTTCAGATTTTGAACCGCGCCAACTTGAATTTTCTGCGTTACCTTAAGGAAATCAACCGCAAATCAACAAGCATTCAGAATGACTTAAAACTCGGCGTTGAAAATAAAGAAATCCAGCAGATTTTAGGACTTGAAAAATCCCTCGTGTATTTTGCAACTTCCCTCAAAAGTAATTCTCTTTTGCTCCAAAAAATGAAGACCACCCGTTTAATCAAATTTGATGACGAAGACATTGATTTTGTGGAAGGCGTTGCAATTGATAACCGACAGGCAATAGAAATGGCGGACACTTATTCAAACATTATGTTCGGCGTAATGGATGCCTACAACTCAATCATTTCTAACAACCTGAACACTGTCATGAAAAAACTTGCAATCATCAACATAGTCATGATGGCTCCGACCTTTATCACAAGTTTTTTTGGAATGAACTTTAAACTGCCGTTTGAAACATTGCCGTGGTACTGGCCTGTAATTGTTGCTTCAATTCTTTGTATACTCGCCGTTGGAATCAGCTGGGGACTTTTAAGCATCAACCGTGAAAACTTAAAGGCTAACTACCTCTTGCGCAAAAAAAATCGCATTCAACGCAGTATATTAAAATCAGAAACGCGAAAACTCAAAAGGCAGGAAAAACGAATAGACAAAAAAACTCAGTCAAAACAACGTTAAAAAGGTAACCGTAAAGAATAAAAAGTGTTAAAATAGAAAACACAACGAATATTTTTTAAGCAGGAAATCTATGAAAAGAATTTTTTTTAGAATAATTTTTTCCACAATCATTTTTATTACAGGCACAAATGCTTTTGCATTCAATCCGCTCAGCCTTGTAACTTTTAAATCCGGGCTTACGTACACTCAAGGCAAAGACACTCAGACAGAAACTGCACAACGCAAACTAAAACCTTTTTCCATAAATAAATACGAAACGACTTACGGATTATGGTACGACACCCGCACCCGTGCAGAAAAAACTCTCGGATATTATTTTCAAAATCCCGGACAGCCAGGCTCAAATGGCAAGTACGCCGCAGAACCAACAGAAGAAAATGCAACTCAGCCGGTCACAATGATAAGCTGGTACGACGCAATCATCTGGTGCAACGCCTTAAGCGAACTTCGCGGACGAACGCCTTGCTACACATACGAAGGACAAATTTTGCGCGATTCAAGCGACACCGCCAGTTGCGATCTTTCAACCTGTAATTTTGAAGCAAACGGGTTTAGACTGCCTTGCGAAGCAGAATGGGAATACGCCGCCTTAAGAACAAAAACAGGCTTCCAAAGCGGTGCCACCGTCAGCGGAAAACTTTCTGACGATACAGACCCTCTTTTACTTGCCTGGCTCAGCGAAAATTGCGATGGCACAAGAGTTGCAGGCACGGCCGGAATTCCATTCAACCCGAATTCAATTTCTTTGGCCGGCACTGGCAATGCAAACGCAGCCGGAATTTTTGATATGAGTGGAAATGTTCTTGAATTTTGCTGGGACTGGTTCGCCGACTATTCTTCAGAAAAACCTTACGGTCCAGACTTAGGATTTGAACGCGTAAGCCGAGGTGCCAGCTGGTCAGAATACACACCATTTATTTTCGCCGGCGACCGCTATTCCTACGATCCAAACGAATGTTACAATTATTTTGGCTTTAGAATCGCCTGTTCAGTTTTAGAAAAATAATTTTCTGGAGGTTTCCTTCCGCTGCGCTCCAGGCCGCGCTTTTCGCAGTTCCGGCTTTCGCCTCCAGACTTACGCATTCCGCGCCAGAACAATGGCGCTTCATAGGCGCAAGTCCCGCTTCGCGGCTGCTACAATCGCTAACCCGCCGGGCACCAAAAAATCAAGGGCATCTCTAAAAATTGCAATTTTTAGAGGTTTTCTTAAATAAAACGTCTTTCTATTTTACGTTTTTCAATTCTACGTTTTCTATTTTCCAGGAATCACCGTTTTTTTCTACATTCATAACGGCATAATGTCCTTCTTGCAAAGCACCAGGATTTATTACCACTGTCTCGCCAATTTTATCAATGCCAATTCCTTCGTGAATATGTCCGCAGATAACCGCAAGCGGCTGGTGTTCTTTAATATAATCAGTAAACATCTGGCTTCCGGCGTGAAGTTCTTTATTTACCGCATCACATTTTGTATCTTTTGGCGGGTTGTGACTGATTAAAATTAAACTTTTCCATAAAGAATCGTCGCCTGTTTGCTCAACAGAAGTCTTTACAATATCAAAATCACTCAAAATTTCTTCTTCAGTGCGTTCAAATTCTGTTTTACCGGTAAATTTAGTTCCGCCACCACTGCCTGCAAATGCAAGTCCATCATGAAAAACAAGACTCTTTTCAACGCTAATATCCTGATTTTCAATTTCTTCAAGAAAATCCTCGTTATCGCAATTTCCAAGAACAGCAAAAATTGTTTCGTGTTTTGCACATAAGGCTTCTAGTGCGCCCTTTCCAGTTTCAGGTTTAAAACATTCTGCAAAATCACCGCCAAAAAGCACAGCATCGCAAGCCTTAAACTCATCGTTCAATTTATCAAGCATGGAATTATTTGCGTGTAAATCACTAATCACAAGAAATTTCATTTTAGACCTCTTTTTTTTTCTATTGCAGAATTTTTTCTATTGCACCGCGCAAAGCCTTCATTTCTTCAGGAGTTCCCACAGTTATGCGCACAAAATCTTCAATTCCCTTTGTATTAAAGTGCCGGATTAAAATACCTTCTTCCTTCACTTTTTTGTACAGAAGTTCACCAGAGATTCCGTCTTTTTTTGCAAAAATGAAATTTGTTTTAGAATCAATTACAAAAAATCCTTTTTCGCGCAAAAATTTTGTAAAAGAATCCCGTTCAAAAGCAACTTTCGCGGCACAATCAGCATAATAAGCAGGATTTTTGCAAGCAGCAATTCCGGCAACCTGGGCAACCGCATCAATCGGAAAGTGATTTACACTGTTTTTTACGGTTGTCACAATATTCACAAGTTCAGGATTTGCAACAATATAACCAAGACGCATTCCTGCAGCACAAAGACTTTTACTGAAAGTTCTTACAATTACAAGATTTTTATAATCAGCAAGGAGCGGAATACAAGATTCGCCGCCAAAATCAACATAAGCTTCGTCCACAACAAAAATTTCATCAGGATTTGCCTTATCAAGCATTGCCCGAACTGCGGCACGCGTTAAACCAATACCGGTCGGAGCGTTAGGGTTTGCAAAAATAATTCCGCTTTTGTTTTTTTCTGCACGTTTAAGCATTTCATCAACATCAAGCGACCAGTCATTCTTCAACGGAACTAAATCCATTGGAATGTTATAAAATCCCGCATAAACAGGATAAAAACTGTAAGTATGCTGCGGCATTACAAATTTTTTGGAAGAATCAAAGAAAGCATAAAAAAGAAAAGAAAGAACTTCGTCACTTCCGTTGCCCGTGTAAATCATCTGAGGTGTAACAGCAAAAGGAATTTTATCTTGTGACGAAGGTTCAACGTCATTTCCATTTATTTTTGCACGGCACAGAACGCCACCAGTCTTGTTTAACATTTCTGCAAGTGCTACATGCAATTCAGAACTGTCAGGATCCGGATAAACAGCCAGTTTTTTTGGCTCATTTTTTACAAAATTAATAACTGCCTCCGAAACTTTTTTACTCGGTTCGTAAGGATTTTCGTTAGCATTTAATTTTATATAGACTCTATCTTTTGGCTGTTCACCGGGAACATAAGGATTCAATTTTTCTAGTCTGCTTGATGTAATCATTTTTGTGCCTATTATGTCTGAATATTTTTATTTGTAAACTACGCTATATTTTGTTACATTGCAAATTGTTTCGCCGTCAATCTGAAGTGGCTGCGGTTTAGAAAATTCAACAGTAACTTCGTGACCTGTTCTAAGTGCAATAAAATGCTTTTTAAGGTGAGTTCCTTTAAAAATTTTCTTGAAATTCATCAAAGTTCTTAATTTTCCTGTTCCGTACCAAACAACACAAGTTACAGTTTTTTCAGAATTAAGTCTGTCCTGATTCGGAGCAATTTTCATTCCGCCACCGTAATATCTTCCAATCATAGTCGGGGCAAGCCAGACATTTCTGTAAGTTTTAGAAACGCCGTCAACCGTAACCGTTGCAGAACAAGGTTTATATTCCCCCATTACACCTTTCATAGCGATAGAAGCATAATTGATTTTTTCAACAGATTCTGCACGCATTCTATCTCCGGCTTCGCAGCAAAAACCGTCCAGACCAAAACCAACACCGTTAATAAAATATCTTGATTTTCCGTTTACGGTCACAATAGGCAGACTTTCATAATATTTTTTCAAAGGAATAAGTTTTACAAGCCTAGTGTTCAAATACTCAGAATCATTAATATCGCGATCAAAATCATTACCGCTACCACTTTTGTAATAAAAAATTTCCTGAGGAATTCTTGCCCTGTAAGCCTGATTTACAAATCGATGAACAGTTCCGTCTCCACCACAAATTACAACAATATCATCTTTTTCAAGATTCAAAGCAACGGCTGCTGCATTCGGTATTTTTGTGATGTCTTCAACTTGAATTTCCTTTCCGGGAAAATACGCCTTAACTTCCTCAACAGCTGCAGTTCCATGACGATTGTTAGAAAGTGGATTAAAATAAATATGAATCATATTTAAAACCTCCAGTTTTATAAATATTGGAAACCTCTTAAAAATTGCAATTTTTAGAGGTAACTTTGCCTTATTCATCAAACTTCTGAAACGCAAAATTATTTTCGCGAAACAGAAAACATTTGCTTAAGATTCCTTTTTGTCAGCCATAAAAGCGGCAACCTTTTCTGCCGAAATTCTGCAAAGTTCTACAGTTTTTGTTGATGAAGTCAACTCAGACGGCAAAACTTCCAGAAAATCAATATAAACGTGAGTTTTTTTGAACGGCACATTTTTGTAAATTTTTTGAGTTCCACGCACAGTGCTGATTACCAAAGGACATTTTCCATTTTCTGCAATTTTAAAGCAACCAGGCTTAAACGGCAATAACTCACAATTTTTACTGCGTTTCCCTTCCGGAAAAACTCCCACAGACATCAAGTCGCTTGAAACATATTCCGTTGCCTGATTAATTGAATCAAGAGCACTTTTCATGTGACCACGATCAATTGAAATAAAAAGGCAGCGGTTCACAAGACGTCCCGCAAAAGGAATTTTAAAATTTTCTTTTTTGGAAATATAAGCAATCGGAGTTTTTCTCAAAACAATTCCCTGAATTATGTTATCAAAATTAGAACGATGATTAGAAACTAAAAGAAAACATTTATCGGCGGGCAGTTTTTCTATTCCCGAAACATGAATTTTTACACGGCAGACAAAACAAATAAAACGGCAGATTGTAATGTAAAGATTGTAATAAAATCTGGAAAAATTCTTGTACTTTTTATTTTTAGGCACAGTCAGAGTTAGCAAAAGCAAAAAAATAAAAGTAAGCAGAAGAATCGCCAGATACAAAAACAGACAGGAAATCAGTGCAATAAAAATTATGAGAAAAACATTTATTACAGGATTTTCAACCAGCATTTTACTATTATACCAAAGTACTTGTTAAAAATCAAAAAAATGAACATAGTACAACTATGGATAAAAGAGTTTTAACTATTCAAGATATTTCTTGTATTGGACAGTGTTCTCTTACGGTTGCACTGCCAATTATTTCAGCATGCGGAATAGAAACTGCAATTCTGCCAAGTTCAGTTCTTTCAAATCATACGGCGCCGGGCTTTAACGGTTTTACATTTCACGATTTAACTTCACAAATGCCGCTGATTTTAAAACAATGGCAAAAGAATAATACACATTTTGACGCTTTTTACACGGGATATGTTTCAAAGGCGCAGATTCCTCTCATTCTTGATATTATTCAAAAAACAGGAAAATCCGATTCATTAAAAATTGTTGATCCTGTAATGGCAGACAACGGAAAACTTTATTCCGGATTTGATTCAGATTTTCCTTCCCAAATGCTTAAACTCTGCCAGAATGCGGATTTTATTCTTCCAAATCTTACGGAAGCCGCACTACTTTTAGGCGAAGAATATGCCGGCGACAATTATAATCAAAATTATATAGAACAACTTTGCGCCCGACTCCGCAAAAAAACAAACGCAAAAAACATAATCATTACCGGAGTAAGTTTTGAAAAATCAAAATTAGGAGTTGCAGTTTACGACGGCAAGACTGTGAATTTTTATTTTACAGAAAAACTTCCGGCAAGCATGCACGGCACAGGAGATGTTTTTGCCTCCGCGTTTACAGGCTCGCTACTTTCCGGAAAAACTCCACTAGAAGCCGCAAGTCTTGCCGCCGATTTTGTAGTCCTTGCAATGAAAAAAACACTAGACGATAGCGAACACTGGTACGGCGTAAAATTTGAAAAAGCCCTCCCAGAATTAATAAAAATAATATAAAGATTTCGTCCTCCGCGCGACTTTCTTGTCAAACAAAAATGCCGCGTGTTCCCGCCGGAATTCAGTGCCAAAATAAAAATGCCGCGTCCCCACCGCCTGTGACGTGGTCTTTAATCTTTTCCTTTCCAGCCCTTTCTGTGCAAAAAATTATATAAAGTCTGCGAACTCACGTTAAAATGCTTGGAAATATATGTCTTGGAATAGCCCATCGCAACCATTTCAAAAATCAGTTCTTCAAAATCATCAAGTTTATAATGACTAGCACCTTTGCCTTTCGGTCTGCCAAGTTTTACGCCCTCAGCCTTTTTTCTTTTCAGTGCCTCCAAAGTCCGCTGACTAATCAAAGTCCTTTCAATTTCCGCCGAAATACTGAACGCAAAAGCTAAAACCTTACTCGTCAAATCCTGCCCAAGCCGGTAACCTTCCTTCACAGTGATAATTTTTACCTCATGCTCCATCAGTTGATTCAAAACCGACATAATCATAAACATATTTCGTCCCAACCGCGAAAGTTCCGAACAAATAATCGTATCGCCAGCCTTCACCTTGTGCAAAAGTTTTCCCAAATTCCGCTTATCCACAGCGACCGTCCCGCTGATAGTTTCCTCAATCCATTCATCCACCGCAATTTTTTCATTTTCCAGAAAATTAGAAATCTCAAACCTCTGATTTTCAACCGTCTGCTTATCGCTACTCACTCTGATATACCCATAAAACATAAAAACACCTCGAATATTTTTGTATATTACAAGTTTTTTACCCCTTTGGGCAAATGCTCCGCTACGCTTTGCACCAGGCTTTTCAGGGTTCCGCTATCGCTTCAAACCCGCCCGTCACAAAATTACTCTTAAAAAACAAAAAAAATTTTTCTTTACCGCCAATCTTAGTTTAAAACCGGAAACTTTATCGTTATGACGGGCGTGTTCGCCTTACGGCGCCCTTACAATCCTTTTTGCGCTGCCGCATAAAATTCCAATACCACGATATTTTATGGTGTATCACGTAAAAATCTTACCCAAAAATATTTCGTAAACCTTTACCACGTTACTTTTATACTATACAATAAAAAATTAAGGAAATGCCTTGAATGGCGGCATAAATCTCCCGAAAACTCAACTGGCGTAACGGCCAGAATTTGAAAAACGGGGGCATGTTATGATTGACTTGATACTTGCTGTAATAACTTGTATTGCAACAGTAATAAACGCAATAGTAACAGTTCTCTTATACATAAAGAATAAGAGTTAAAAAAATATAGCCGCCCTAAGTCTGATACACTAGGCGGCTATTAACCAAATTAGTGGAGATGACCCAAAGTTCAAGGCATTTCCCCTTTTTTTTAATATAACACAACTCCCCCAATAAGTCAAAGTTCACAGCAAAGAGCTCCGCTATGGCGAACACGTAAATCCGTCAGTTTTTGTAAAAAACTGAAAAGTTTAA
>CAVJCY010000101.1:0-9130 GCA_963648145.1 bacterium
CAATGACTTTTTTCAATTTTAAATACCAAATTGCGAACTTTATTCTACGCTATCTTGTTGAGGAAATATGAATAGAAAAAGATTATTTTTATTATTTCTAACTGGTTTATTATCAGTTAATTTATTTTCAACGTCTAAAAAACAAATTGATGAGGATTGTAAATATCTAAAACAATATTTCTCTCAAGCCTATGTTAATTATGATGAATTAACTATATTAGGTTTTGATCTAGATGCTGTTGTGGATGATATAAAGCAGACGTATAAATATAATATTGGATTTAAAACACCATTTGATAAAAAAGCTTTTAGCACAATTACTGCTTTAAAAATAACAGAAGCTGTCGAAGAAACTGGTCTTATAGATAATCATTTGTGTTTCAAATTTGATACTTATGATAGTTCTTTCTTTTATCAAACAAAAGCTTACTTTTCTGGAATTTATTTTACTAAAGAAGGTGGAGAGTTTTTTGTAGCTGGAAGTGATGATGATAAAATTAAGATTGGACAAAAATATACAGGAGATATTGCTTTATTAAAGCCAGTATTCAAAGATGGAAAAAAATTATACGAAATCATATTTTTGACGGCTGATCAAAATCCTGAATTCATTATCAATATTGAAAACAAGAATTATCAAGTAAAAGCTAGAAATAATAATCCATTCAGTCAAAAAGAAAAAATAACCTTCAATCAAAACGAAAATTATTTGTATATTTCCTTAAAAGATTGTTATCTTGATGTCGGAAATGAAGAAAAATATAAAGTAACAAGGCAAAGCTTTGAAAATATAATTGATGAAATAATAAATGCTGATGTAAACAAAGACATTATTCTTGATTTACGTGGCAATGGTGGTGGTTATGTTGAATTTATTTATGAACTGCTAGTGCCTGTCTTTTATAGAATTAGAATGGAAGAATTTCCAATATTTAATTCTACATTAAATCAAGCAATGCGTGGAAACATAAAATTAAATTCTTATGAAATTGAAAAAGCTGTTCTGCGTCTACAAGATGAACGTTCGATACAAAATAAAATTATCCCTCAAAATATTTCAAAAAGTTATAGTGGTTTAGAATTACAAAAATTGGATTATTTGCCACAGATAGGAAATGAAAAGTTCAATGGCAATCTTATTATTTTAATTGATAGTAAAACAGCCTCTGCAGCTGAATATGGTGTTGCAGTTTCATATTTATTTAATAGAGATAAAATTATTCTAGTAGGTGATAAAACTTATGGGGCAATAAGTACCGGAGACTGGTATTCTTATGAACTTCCAAATTCAGGTCTCAAAATAAAACTTTCAACACAAAATCACTCACAGGAAACACTTTTTGAGCAGAATCCTCACTGGAATGGTGATACAAAAGGTTTCTATCCAGATTATTGGGTTTCTAATGAAAATATTTGGGAAGTTGTAAATTTGCTGACTGATAATAAAACTTTGGTGAATGAATGATTAGTAAACTGTAAATGAAAGGTTTATTTACAACTATGCTAAATATGAAGAATTAGTAATTCTTTTTTGATATTGTTGAATATAGTTCGTAAGCGTCAATTCTCACGTATTTTTCAATCTTAAAAATCCCGTCTAAACGACATGCTTTCTTCTGACAGAAAACTGGATTTTATTGAAGATTTGGTTGCAGGAAAGTGTCTGTAAAAACATCAGACTAAAAAATGAATAAATTGTTAAAACAGCCGAAAAACGATAAAATACCGGCATTATGAAAAACGGTTTTGATAATGAAAAATATCTGAAAATTCAGTCTGAGCACATTAAGGAAAGAATTTCGCAGTTTGGCGATAAGCTTTACTTGGAATTTGGCGGTAAATTGTTTGATGATTATCATGCAAGCCGCGTTTTGCCGGGTTTTGAACCTGACAGTAAGCTGAAAATGCTGATGCAGCTGGCGGATGTGGCGGAAATTGTAATTGTAATTAGTGCGACGGATATTGAAAAAAATAAAATCCGGGGTGATTTGGGTATTACTTATGACAAGGATGTTTTGCGTCTGCGCGATGAATTCCAAAGCCGTGGCCTGATGGTTGGCAGTGTTGTAATTACTCATTTTAGCGGGCAGGAAGCGGCAAAGGCCTTTCGCGCTAAACTGAAAAAAATGAACATAAAGGTTTATTACCATTACGTTATTCCGGGTTATCCTTCTAATGTGCCTTTGATTGCAAGTGATGAAGGTTTTGGAAAAAATGATTATATAGAAACTTCTCGACCACTGGTGGTTGTTACGGCCCCTGGTCCTGGTTCTGGAAAGATGGCAACTTGTTTAAGTCAGTTGTACCACGAAAATAAGCGCGGAATTAAGGCTGGGTATGCAAAATATGAAACTTTCCCAATTTGGAATTTGCCTTTAAAACATCCTGTGAACCTTGCTTATGAAGCGGCTACTGCGGATTTAAACGACGTAAATATGATTGACCCATGGCACCTGGAAGCTTATGGAAAAACAACTGTAAATTACAACCGGGATATTGAAATTTTCCCGGTTCTGGATGCTATTTTTAAAGGTATTTACGGTACAAATCCTTATAAGTCGCCGACAGATATGGGCGTTAATATGGCAGGTTACGGTATTTATGATGATGAAGCTTGCCGCGAAGCCAGTCGGCAGGAAATTATTCGCCGCTATTACAATACGCTGAATAATTATGTTGAAGGCAACGCGACTGAATCAGAAATCCAAAAAATTGAACTTTTGATGAATCAGGAAAATATTACGACGGATTACCGCAAGGTGACAGTTGCCGCCAAAGAACGTGCTGCAAAATCTAAAGTTCCATCTGCAGCAATTGAACTTCAGGATGGTTCTATTATCACTTCTGAAACTTCGGATTTGCTTGGAACTTGTGCCGCTTTGATTTTGAATGCTACAAAACATCTTGCTGGTATTGATCATAAGGTAAAATTAATTCCAAAAGAGATGATAGAACCTATTCAAAAGATGAAAGTGACTTATCTGCATGGAAAAAATCCTCGGCTTCATACTGATGAAGTTCTTGTTGCACTTGCAATGCTTTCTAAAAATGATGAAAATTGCCGTAAAGCACTAGATACTCTGCCATTGTTCAAAGGATGCCAGATTCACACTACGGTAATGTTGAGCGAAGTTGACCGTAAAATCTTTAAAAAATTGGGCGTTGATTTAACTTGCGAGCCTGTCAGTAAAAAACAAAAATCGCTGATAGGTTAAAGTTTTTCGTGTAAAAAACAAACTTTATTTGTTATACTGAGAATATGAAAGCTGATTCTATTAAAACCGTTGGAATTTTGACATCCGGTGGCGATGCGCCAGGATTAAATGCGGCTATCAGAGCTTTGTGCCTGACAGGTAAAAATAAATACGGCATGAAATTTGTGGGCGTGCGCAATGGTTACCGCGGATTGATTGACGGTGACTGTTTTAAGATGGATAATCTGGATTTTGACAGTATGGTAAATCTTGGCGGTACAATTTTGGGTACTTCGCGGGTTAAGCCTTTTAAAAATCCTGTTCCGGATTCTAAGACAGGACTTTTGCCAGTAGATAAAATCAGGGAAACTTTTAAAAAATTCAAGCTGGATGCCCTTGTTTGTCTTGGCGGAAACGGCACAAACACTACGGCATCTTTGCTTTATGAAAATGGTTTTAATGTTATAGGACTACCTAAAACAATTGACAATGATATTGTCGGTTCTGATGAAACTTTTGGATTTCATACGGCAATTGACGTTGCGACAAACGGCATTGAAGCAATCAGAACAACTGCAAAAAGTCATGGGCGGGCAATGGTTGTGGAAGTTATGGGACACAAGGCTGGCTGGCTTGGACTTTATTCTGGTGTTGCCGCAAACGCTGATGTAATTTTACTTCCGGAAATTCCTTATAATATTCACAAAATCGGGGATTTTATGAAAAAAAAGCAGACTGAAGGTCAAAATTATTTTATTATTGCCTGTTCAGAAGGTGCTTTGGATTTAGCCGAAGGCGAAATGTCTAAAAAAGAATACAAAAAAGTTGTTTTGGAGAGAACGCAGTCTATTGCGTTCCGCGTTGCAAAAGAAATTGAAGAAGAAACAGGCATAGAGACGCGCACTTCTGTTTTGGGATATTTGCAGCGTGGAGGAAATCCTTCTCCGTATGATATTTTGCTTGCCACTCAACTTGGTGCTGCGTCTGTTGATTTTCTTGTTAACGGTGAATTTGGTAATCTGGTTGCTGTTCAAAATGGTTCAATTACAGCATTTCCGTTGACAGAACTTGCTGGCAAAGTAAAAAATATTCCTGAAGATGATTTAATGTTGCAGACTGGCCGTGATTTAGGAATTTGTTTTGGCGACTAATGGCAGTTTAAAGTGCAATTACTGTCCGGTTTGTGATGGTTACGGTTGTCCGGGGAATATGCCCGGTCTTGGCGGTGTTTATGAAAATAAGAATTTTCAGTTGAATTGCAGTGCCTGGAACGAACTTTTTGAAAAACTTTCTGAAAATGAAAAGTCGCATCTGAACAAAATTGAAGTTAAACCGGAAGTGTTGCGCTGTGGTCCTGTTACCGGTGCTGTGGAAAATATCGGGTACGAAAACGAGGAAGATTTTTACTTTCCATATTTGAATGCGGCTTTTAATGCCGGTTTTGGACTTTGTATCGGTGATGGATGCCCAGACTTAAAATTAAAACTTGGACTTGAAGCCCTGAAAAAAATCAATGAAATTTGTGAATTTTCGGGGTATTGTGATTTTAAAAATCAAAAAAATAGTATAAAAGCCGCATTTTTTTTAAAACCTTATCCTCAACAAAAACTTTTTGAGCGCGTTGAATTTGTAAAATCCTATGCGTCATTTATTGGAATTGATATTGATTCTTACAATATTGTGACAATGCGCAATCTTGTGAATCTTGAGTGCAAAACTGAAAATCAACTGGAAGAATTCAGAAATCATTTTGATGTTCCCTTTGTAATTAAGGGCATTTTTACAAAAGATGATATTGAACTTGTGCGCAAAGTAAAACCTGATGTGGTTTATATTTCAAATCACGGTGGAAGAGTTGAAACCAGAATTGGCAGTACGGGCGAATTTCTTGCTGAAAATGCTGTTGAACTAAAAAAATACTGTAAACAAATCTGGGTTGACGGTGGAATTCGTACAAAACAGAATATTCAGACTGCAATTTATTATGGTGCCGATCAGGTAATTCTTGCTCGTCCGTTTATCAGGGCGGTTTTTGAAGGCGAGGATTTAAAATCTTTGTTTTAAAATTTTGAGATTCAGAATCCGCTGGCAGGCTTTCTTTTTTTCATTTTATAAAAACTTAGCGTTCCTAAGTTGTAGAATGTGCGGAAGTTGAATAAAATGGAAGTCATGACAGAAAAACATAATATGCAGCTTTTACAAGAGCTGTCCCGCAAAAACGGTCCATTGTGTGTTGGACTTGATACTGATCCAGCATATATTCCAGAAAATATAGTTTTGGATTTTCCTTCTCCGGCAGATGCTGTGCTGGAATACAATAAAGAAATAATAAAAAGAGTTGTAAAAGACAATTCCGCGTGTTGTTTTAAAATTCAGGTTGCTTATTATGAGGCAATGGGACTTTCCGGAATGAGAGTTTATTCTCAGACGCTGAAAGAAGTAAAGCAGTCTGGGCTGATTGCAATTTCCGATATAAAACGAGGTGACATTGCCGCAACGGCCGGTGCCTATGCAAAAGCGCATTTTTCCGGAGATTTTGAAACTGATTTAATTACAATTAATCCTTACATGGGATTTGATACTCTTGAGCCTTTTACACAGTGGTGTACTCCAGAAAAGGGCGGAAAAGGCGGTTTTGTGCTTTTGTGTACTTCAAATCCGGGAATGACGGACATTGAACACCAGGTTTTAAGCGATGGTTCTGTGCTTCTTGAAAAAGTTGGCGATGAAATTGCAAGACTTGGAAAAAAATTCGGGGAATATTATAAAAATCAGACTTGCGGAGTTTTAGGAGCTGTTGTTGGTGCAACTCAGGAATCTGATGCACGAAAATTGCGTGATTTGTACCCTGAAACTTTCTTTTTAATTCCGGGATACGGTGCACAGGGGGGGGCTGCGAGAATTGCGGCAACTCTTCTTGATAAAGCAGGTGGAGCGGTAAATTCTAGCCGTGGAATTCTTTGTGCCTGGAAAAAAGATGAAAAACTTGCAGAAAAACGAGAAAAAAATATTCTGACTCTGGAAGATATTGCAGATTCTGCGGCTAGGGCGAGCGTTGCTTCTAAAATTGATTTAGTGAACGCAAAAAAAGCACTTGGATTGTAAAAACTACTGAAAAATCGTTTTTATGGATGCAGAACTTATAGAAAAATTGCATTATCTGGCTGATAAGTATGAAACTGTGGAATTTCTGGAAAAAGACCCGGCGCAGTTTATGCACGCTTACAACGACATAAAAGACGTGGAAGTGTCGGCATTTATTGCGGCAAATCTTGCTTTTGGGCGGCGCGACCAGATTTTAAGTCACGTGAGTGCAATTTTGGAGCAAAGCAGAATTAAGGACGGGAAACTTTCCGGGTGGGTTTTGAGCGGAAAGTACAGGGATTTTTTTATAAACGGAAAAAAATCTTTTTACAGAATGTACAGTCACAACGATATGATTTTGTTTTTTGACACCTTAAAAATTATGATGGAAAAAAGCGGAACAATCGGTGGGTTTGTAAAAATGCGCTGGCAAGAAAAAAAGAATTCCGGGGATTTTTTGCATCAGGTGATTGCGGAAATTTTTCCGGAAGTTTGTACCCTTGTGCCAAAAACAAAAAATTCTGCGGCAAAAAGACTGAATATGCTTTTGCGCTGGCTTGTTAGGGACAATTCCCCGGTGGATTTAGGAATTTGGACTTGGTTTGAAAAAAAAGCACTTTTGATGCCGCTTGATACTCATGTTTTGCACCAAAGTGTAAATTTTGGGCTGCTTGAAAAAGGAAAAAACGGTTCTATGCCGGCCGGAAATTTAAAAACTGTACTTAAACTGACTGAAAGTATGAAGATTGCTTTTGATGAGGATCCTGTGCGGGGCGATTTTGCTTTATTCGGTTTGGGCGTGGCAGAGGCAGATGGGAAGAATAATTCCAGTTTTGACTGAAAACCGCGCCGAGCGTGTAGCAGTGGCGAAGCCAGACGCCAAAGGCGGCCGAGCGGGAGCGAGCTGCGGAAGGCGAGTGGTAAGGGGAATTTTCGCCCATAAAAATAAGGAGATTTTATGTTTTACAAATGTGATGGAACGCCACTTCCGGTTTTTGAGGAAGGTATTGTTGAAGATTGCAGGGCTGTGGCTGGGGCGGTTCCGGCGGGGGCTGTGTGGCTTTTGAGTGTGAAAGTGGCGCAGGTGCCGGCGGCGGGGCAGTTTTTTATGCTTCATCCGTCGCGAAGTAATGTAGTTTTGCCACGTCCAATAAGCGTTTTTCACGTTGAACAGAAAAAATCTGACGAAAATCCGGACAAAATTGAAAATGTCGTGCAGTTTATGATTTTGCTTAAGGGCGAGGGCACAAAAGAACTCTGCACTTTGAAAAAAGGCGACCTTGTAAAAGTTTTAGGTCCGTGCGGAAATAAATTTGTGGCTCCGTTGATTTCTGGCAAAAAAGTTTTGATTGTTGGTGGCGGAATTGGCGTTGCTCCGGTTGCGGGATTTGCAGAAACTTTGCCTGATGGTTCTTATGATTTTTATGCTTCGTTTAAAAGTGGTTCGTATGGGCTTGATTATGTGCGTTCTGCAAAAACTGTAATAACGACAGACGATGGTTCTGTTGGCGTTCATGGAATGTTGCCGGTGGCACTGACTGAAGATGTTTTGCGTACGGAAAATTATGAGGCCGTTTATGCCTGCGGACCTTTTCCAATGCTTGCGTATGTGAAAAATATTGCGGAAAAATGTGGCGTTAAGTGCTGGATTAGTATGGAAGCGCGGATGGCTTGCGGTGTGGGCTGTTGTCTTGGTTGTGTGATTGATACTACGGAAGGCAAAAAACGCTGCTGTAAGGACGGTCCGGTTTTTGATTCGCGGATTTTAAAGTTTGAAAAGGGTGCTGATTCGGTAGCCGGAATAAAAATTCAGCCACATCGTGAGCCTTTGACTTGCGAACCGGATTTGTCTGTAGAAATTGCCGGCGTTAAATTTAAAAATCCTGTGATTGGCTGTTCTGGAACATTTGGTTTTGGAACAGAGTATGCTTCTGTTTTTGATGTAAATAAAATTGGTGGAATTGCAAGTAAAGGTTTGACTTTGGAACCTCGCCAGGGAAATAATGGAATTCGTGTCTGGGAAGTGCCGGGCGGACTTATGAATTCTATTGGTCTGCAAAATCCGGGAATTGAACACTTTATTCAGTATGAATTGCCGCAGATGATGGCTTTAAAACCTGTTGCAATCGCAAATCTGAGCGGTTCCACAATGGAAAGTTATGTTGAGGGTGCAAAACTTCTGGATAAAACTGCAGTTCCGATGATTGAACTTAATATCAGTTGTCCTAATGTTAAGGCTGGTGGGGCTGCATGGGGAATGAACTGCGCCGCTGCAAGTCAGGTTGTAAGTGCTGTACGGTCAGTTACGCAAAAACCGCTGGTGGTTAAACTTACTCCGCAGGCTATGGAATTGAATAAAGTTGCCCTTGCTTGTATTGAAGCCGGTGCAGATGGAATTTCTCTATGTAATTCTTTTCAGGGGATTGCGGTTGATATTGAGCGCGGAGTTCCGGTTTTTGAAAATCTTAAGGCGGGACTTGGCGGTCCGGCTGTCCGACCGATTGCTTTGCGTCTGATTTATGAATTGGTTGAGGCAATTAATCACTTGCCGGAAGATAAGCGTGTGCCGGTGATTGCAATTGGTGGAATTGCGACCTGGCAAGATGCTGTGGAATTTATTATGGCCGGAGCGAGTGCAATTGAAGTTGGAACTTCAACTTTTATAAATCCGCCGGCAATGGTAGAAATTATAGAAGGGCTTTCTGAATTTATGAAGCGTAAAGGTTATAAAAATCTTGAGCAAATGCGCGGTTTAATTCAAGAGCATCTCTAAAAAGGGAACCTCTAAAAATTGCAATTTTTAGAGATACCCAAAATTGCAGTTTTTCCAGGTTCACTCAAAAGTCAAGGTA
>CAVJCY010000102.1:0-145 GCA_963648145.1 bacterium
AAAAAAAGACCGCCCGCACTCACGTTTTCACGCAAATACGAACGGTCTTCTTATAACCGAAAATAATATTTTTAAGAGAGAGTTATCACTTACTGAGAACTGAGAACTGAGAACTGAGAACTGAGAACTGAGAACTGAGAACTGA
>CAVJCY010000102.1:205-8895 GCA_963648145.1 bacterium
GAACTGAGAACTGAGAACTGAGAACTGAGAACTGAGAACTGAGAACTGAGAACTAAACAAGTTTTATTCTTTCCTTTAGTTTAAATATTCTTTTCTTTTTATTTTATGACACTTTTATTATAAAATCAATAACACATAAAAAAATATGATTTTTATCAGGGCGCGTGTCGCTTAGCGTCACTATGCTTTCTGGCATTCCGGTCGCGGGTGTGTTCGCCTTCGGCGTGCTTACAAACCTTCGCGCGTAGTGCTTATAAAAAAAGGACACCTCCAAAGAGATGCCCTTTTATAAAAATTTTTACTCGGCAGACTTATTTTCAAGTTCTTTGCAATGAACTTCACCGTTTACAATTTCGTAGAATTCTTTTCCGTCCATTGTTTCAACTTCCTTCAAGCGGTTTGCAATGTATTCAAGCAAATCTTTGTGTTCATTCAAAATGCCAAGAACATGCTCATAACGCTCATTCATTATGCGTTCAATTTCCTGATCAATAAAATTCTGCGTTTCTTCAGAAAATTCACGAATCAGGTTCGGCTCACCGCCACGATTTCCAAGAACGCCTTTACCCAAAGTCATATTCTTGAATTTATCGCTCATACCATAAACAGTAATCATATCCTTGATAATTTCTGTTGCACGGGCAATATCATTAGAAGCACCGGTTGAAATATCACCAAGTATAATTTCTTCTGCCGCACGACCGCCAAGACAAACATCAACTTCGTTTATCATGTCTCTTTTAGTCATACAGAATTTCTCTTCATCTTCTTCGCGATATTGTGTAAAACCGCCAATTCCGCGTGAACGTGGCACAACCGTAATTTTATTTACCGGCGGATGATCTGGAGTAAATGCACCAACAAGGGCGTGTCCCGTTTCGTGAACAGAAGTAAGACGCATCTGTTTTTCGTTATCTTTACGGCTCTTTTTCTTCAATCCAACGCTGACTTTATCAATAGCGTCATTAAAATCTTCCATCGTTACTTTTTTACGTTTATTTCGGACTGCCAGAAGGGCTGCTTCATTTACAACATTCGCAAGATCTGCACCTGCAAAACCTGTTGTTCCGTGCGCAATGGAATCAAAATCAACATCATTATCAAGTTTTACGTGTTTTGCATGAATTCTCAAAATTTCTTCACGGCCTTTTACATCTGGTTTTTCAACCGGAACCTGTCGGTCAAAACGTCCAGGGCGGAGCAATGCTGGGTCAAGAATATCAGCACGGTTTGTTGCTGCAAGAACAATAAGACCTTTATCATTATCAAAACCGTCCATTTCTACAAGCAACTGGTTCAAAGTCTGTTCACGTTCATCATTACTGCTAAAACCATTTGCACGGCTTTTTCCCAAAGCATCAATTTCATCAATAAAAATAATACACGGTGCCTTTTCCCTTGCCTGCTTAAACAAATCACGAACGCGCGAAGCACCTACTCCAACAAACATTTCTACAAAGTCAGAACCAGAAATACTAAAAAATGGAACTCCCGCTTCACCAGCGACAGCACGGGCAAGCAAAGTTTTACCAGTTCCTGGATCACCAACAAGCAAAACACCCTTTGGAATTTTTCCACCAATATCCGTATATTTTTTAGGTTCCTTCAAGAAGTCTACAACCTCAACAAGTTCTTCCTTTGCCTCGTCAACCCCGGCAACATCACTGAATCTTGTCTTGATTTTTCCTTCCTCAACAACCTTTGCCCTGGAATTCCCAACATTAAAAATGCTTCCCATTCCACCGGCACCACCGCCCATTTTTCTGAACATAAGAAAATAAACAAAGAAAATAAGCAGAAGTGGCACACCCCAACTGAGCAGAAAATTCAAGAACCAATTATTTTTCTTTTGGATAAACGAATAATGCACATTGCTTTCATCAAGAAAATCAAGAAAACTTCCTGACAAAACAAAAATTGATTTATAAGACTGTCTTTGAGATGAATTTTTAGTACTAAAAAGTTTCATTCCTCCAGACGCAGAAGAATCCTGCTCAGAATAAGGCGTATAACCGATAACGTAACTGTCACCGATTTCTACATCAACAATCTTACCGGAAGAAATCATCTCTTTAAATTCAGAAAACGGCGTCAACGGAGCGTCATTCCTGTTCAAAAAGAATAAATCAAAAATTGTAAAAACTAAGAGGGCAATCAGCAGAACCGGAAGTAAATGAAATTTCTTTTTTCCGCCTTTGTCTTTGCGGTCATTATTGTCAGAATCATTATTTTCTGCAGGACCCGCAAATTTAAAGAACGAATAAGGGTCATCTTCAATATTCTTTTTTCGTTTATTTTCCTTTTTTTCTGACTTTTCCGATTTTTCAGAGTCTTTTTTTGAATTTTCAGAGGAAGTTTGTGTATCCCACGGACTTTCTTTTCTGTATTTTTCTTCAACTTTAGGAGTTTCGCTAGAACCTTCAGTCTGATTTTCTTGATTCTGGTCTTCTGTCATAAATAAATCCTTGTTTGCCCGAAAATTTATTTTGCGAGCCTTTTAACTCTCTCATAAATATAATGATTAAAAACGGAATTTTCCACCTTTTTAAAAATATAAACCAAATTTTATCAGAGCTGTCTAAAAAGACATTAGCCCTCATTAGTTTTTCCGGGAAAAATGAAAATACTTGTAATGAATTCCGTTTTCTTCAAAAAGAAAACTTTCACTGTCTTTGATAAAAATTTCAGGATTTATAAGAGGAAAATATCTGTCACCTTCAAAATTTTCCTGAATTTCGGTTAAAAAAATATCATCCGCAAATTCCATTGCTTCTCTGTAAATTTTTTCTCCGCCACAAAAAAATACACAAACTTCCGGGGAATTAAATTCATCATTCTGCAAAAAAGCCAGTGTATTTACAATTTTTGCAGAGGCAACAGCTTCCTTTAGGCTTTGAACCGTCATCATATTTTCGGCACAGAAATTTTTTGTTGAACTTACAATAATATTAAAGCGGTCAGGCAGTGCATGATCAATTTCTTCAAAAGTTTTCCTGCCAAAAATTACTGTATGACCAATGGTTATTTCCTTAAAATGCAGACGATCCGCTTTCAGCTTCCAGGGAATTTTTCCTTTATTTCCAATTACACGATTTTTAGAACAGGCAGCAATTATTGAAAATTTCATTTTTATCTCTATATTTAGAAAAATTCGCTCAAAAATTTCAGATTTTACACTTCAATTGCAACAAGACTTGCAGCCGGCTGTTTTGGCGCATAAACGCTTTTAAGATTTCTGTAAGGATTTTTAAATGATTTCATCTGATCTTGAATCTGTTCAAGATGAACTTTCAGCAAATCTTGATTTATCTGATTTTG
Organism: bacterium; assembly: GCA_963648145.1. GTDB lineage: Bacteria > Spirochaetota > Spirochaetia > Treponematales > Treponemataceae > Treponema_D. The sequence goes on from CAVJCY010000102.1 coordinate 3,524, forward strand.
TTTTAAAACTTTTGTCTGAAGTTCATTCAAATCTTTCTGAATGTTTATTATTGAAAGACTTTCGTCACTGTTCTGTTTTACCGCCGGATTACATATTCTGCTCATAGGGACAATAACTTTCTGCAAATTTGCAATATTTGACACAACCTGACGTTCAAGTTCCGTATGAGCAATCAAGGCTTCTGTATTTTCTTCTGTAATTGAATTTTGCTGTTTTTCAAGAACCGTAAGATATTCCTGAAATTTTGCTCTCTGCTGTTCCAAGAGTTTTCTGAATCTCTTTAACAATGCAACTCTTTCATTTAATTCTTCCGCCGTTATTTCTGCCATAATTCCCACCTTTTTTTTGTTTTTTCCTGATTATCCTTGAATATTTACAGCGTTACGCACCGGTGCCTGCTGAGAAACATTTGTATTTGCAATATAACGCCAGGATTCTGCAAGCTGATTCATCATATTCAAAACAAATTCTATTTTGGACTTGTCATGACTGATTGTTGCATCCACAAGCTGTTCATTAAAGTAAAGGTAAAGTGACATAAGATTTTTTGCAATTTCCCCGCCTTTATCCATATCAAGCGAAACCTGAAGTTCAGTTATAATTGCCTGTGCCTTTTGAAGATGAATTCCGTACTGTTCAATGTCGCCGGGTTTAATTTTATTATTTTCATCAACATAAGATTTTGCCGCATTCAGATGTTTAATTGCACCTTCGTACAGCAAAACAATCAGTCTGCCCTGATTTGCAGTGTTTACGTTAGTTTTTTGATAAGCATTATACGCATTTGGATAAGCCATTTTTACACCACCTGATAAATTTTTCCCTGCTTAGGAAAGCTCTAAAAAAGAATTATGGGCAAAGACACCTCTAAAAATTGCAATTTTTAGAGGTTCCCTTATAAATGATTTTTTAGAGAGAACCTTTACTTAAGAGCTAAAAAGCCTCTTCTAACAGAAAAATCGGAATTTAAAAAATAAACTTTAGAAAAAATTGAAATTTTCTTCATTTTTCTTTTTTTTACTGTCATAATACAGGACATGGCTAACGAAACAAAAAAATCAAAAACAAATGTAAAATCTGGAACTACAAAATCAAAAAAAGGCTCAAAAAAATCTAAAAAAAGTCCTTTGATAAGCATTATTGTAGTTATTGTTCTGATTCTTGGCGTTGCATGGTACTTTGGCGGAAAACCAAAACCAACTAAAACTGATGAAGGTAAAACAAAAATTGCACTTAGCGAAGAACCTCTTATCACCCGCCTATTCAAAAATCCTTCCGAAGCAATTGACGAAATTACAGAAGATATAAAATCTGTAACGAAAAAAGAGTCTGAAATTAAAACTTCAGATTCAAAAAAATCAGAAGACAGCGCAAAAACTGCAACTTCTTCTGAGTCTTCGCAAACAAAATCAACGGAAAAAACTTCAACTGAAACGGCAGTTTCAAAAACTTCCGCAAAATCTACGTCCGGTACAAAAGGTTCAAACGAAAAAGCAGACCTTGGCTACGCAGAAAATGACCCGCTTTATTTTGGAAACCCGTCCGACGCCTTTACAGACACAAGCCTTGCAACAAATTATCTTATGATAAAACCTCAGTACACACTTTCGTACAATTCACAAACGCTTTGTCCAAACTGGGTTGCCTGGCACCTTGATTCAGATGATATTGGCGAAGCTGACCGCCAGGATGACTTCCGCCCGGATCCTGATTTGCCAGGCGAATGGCACGCCGTTACAAAAAGCGATTACCAGTACAACGCCTACGGATTTGACCGTGGACACGTCTGCCCATCTGCCGATCGCACCGCAACATTGGAAGACAATTCCATGACCTTTCTGATGACAAACATGGTGCCGCAATCTCCAGATAATAATCGCGTTATCTGGATGCATTTTGAAAATTATGAACGGGAACTTGTAAAACAGGGCAACGAACTTTACATATTTGCCGGTGCATACGGAACAGGAGGAACTTCTTCAAAAGGTACGTTCGACGAAATCCCGATTACAACAAAATCAGGCGAAACCTACCATATGAACGTTCCAGCTTATTCCTGGAAAGTCTGCGTTGTAATTCCGGAAGGAAAAGACGATTTTTCGCGCGTTACAAAAGATACAACCACAATTGCTTTAAATGTTCCTAACAAAATGGGAATGGGCAAAACTGGTGACTGGGAACAGTTCCTGGTAAGCATAGATTACATTGAAGAGCAGACCGGCTACGATTTCTTTGAACTTTTGCCGGACGATATAGAAAACGTAATCGAAGCGACTGTTTATTCCCACTAAAATTTAAATTCTGGGCCGTTGCCGTGCGTTACGGTCCTTCCGCAACTTGCTGACGCGCGGTCTTTCAGACTTGCTTCGCAATTGCTCCAGCACCGGGCCTGTTTTTTTGTATCCGGTGCTTATTTTTTTTTAAATTTCTGCACTATTTTCCCGCAATTCTTAAAGATTAAAAAAAAGCATTGAAAATGATTTTTTAGAGATGCCCTGCATAATTCTTCCTTAGATTATCAATTTACACTATAATAATTTGGCAACTTGCCGTTGTTCTGCGTGAGCGCTGGGAGCAACGCCGCAGGCGGCCCGCAGGGCTGAAGCAAAAGCGGAATTGCGGACATAGCGACCCGAAGTGAAGCGAAGGGGCACGCCCAGATAAAATATAAGGAGATATAAATTATGTCTAAGTACCCGTTTGAAAATATTGAGCCTAAATGGCAAAAATATTGGGAAGAAAACAAGACTTTTAGGGCTAAGGAAGATTCTAAAATACCGCCGGAAAAGAGAAAATATATTCTTGATATGTTCCCTTATCCTTCTGCTGCGGGACTGCACGTTGGTCACCCGGAAGGTTACACTGCAACTGATATTTACTGCCGTTATTTACGAATGAACGGTTACAATGTTCTTCATCCGATGGGATTTGACTCTTTTGGACTTCCAGCAGAAAACTATGCAATTAAAACTGGAACTCATCCAAGTACTACAACTCACGCCAATATTGAAAAATTTACTCAGCAGATAAAATCTTTGGGATTCAGTTATGATTGGGATCGCTGCATTTCTACCTGCGAGGCGGATTATTATCACTGGACTCAGTGGATTTTCCTCAAACTTTACAAAAAAGGCCTTGCCTACGAAAGCAACACACCAATTAACTGGTGTCCTTCATGCAAAACAGGTCTTGCAAACGAAGAGGTTAAGGAAGGTCGATGTGAACGCTGCGGTGCAATTGTAACTCACAAAACAATCCGTCAGTGGGTTTTAAAAATTACAGAATACGCAGAAAAGCTCCTTGAAGACCTTGATAGTCTTGACTGGCCGGAAAGTGTAAAAATCATGCAGCGCAACTGGATTGGAAAATCTGAAGGTGCAGAAGTTGACTTTACGATTGCCGATCAGAACGGAAAACCAACTTCTGATAAACTTAAGGTTTATACTACCCGCTGTGATACTCTTTTTGGAGCAACTTACATGGTTGTTTCACCAGAACATCCTTTGATTGAACGTCTTACAACCGCTGAACAGAAAAAGGCTGTTGAAGAATATCGTGAGCAGGCTGCAAAAAAATCGGATCTTGAAAGAACTGACCTTGCAAAAGATAAAACCGGCGTTTTTTCCGGAAGTTATGCAATAAATCCTGTAAACGGAAAATTAATTCCTGTTTGGGTTGCAGATTACGTTTTGATTTCTTACGGTACGGGCGCAATTATGGCGGTTCCGGCACACGATACTCGCGACTGGGATTTTGCAAAAAAATTCAATCTTCCGATTATTGAAGTATTAAAATCAGAAGTTGACGTTCAGCAGCAGGCATGGACAGAAGACGGAATTCATGTAAATTCTGAATTCCTTAACGGTCTTAACAAAAAAGATGCCATTGCAAAAATGCTTGAATGGCTTGGTAAAAAGGGGGAAGGCAAAAAAGCTGTAAATTATAAACTCCGCGACTGGATTTTCAGCCGTCAGCGTTACTGGGGTGAACCAATTCCTCTGATTCACTGTCCTTCCTGCGGTATAGTCCCGGTTCCAGAAAATCAGCTGCCTCTTACTTTACCAAATGTAAAAACTTATCAGCCGACAGGAACAGGGGAATCTCCTTTGGCCGGCATTGATTCATGGGTAAACTGCAAATGTCCATCCTGTGGTGCCGATGCACGCCGTGAAACCAACACAATGCCACAGTGGGCGGGTTCGTGCTGGTATTATCTTCGCTATCTGGATCCTCATAATGAAAAAGAATTTTGTTCAAAAGAGGCAGAAAATTACTGGATGCCGGTAGACCTTTACGTTGGTGGCGCCGAACATGCCGTTCTTCACCTTTTGTATTCACGTTTCTGGCACAAAGTGCTTTATGATTGCGGGCTTGTTTCTACAAAAGAACCGTTCCAGCGCTTAATTAACCAGGGAATGATTACATCTTTTGCATTCCAGCGCAAAAATAAAACACTTGTTCCAACTGATGAAGTTGAACAGAAAGAGGACGGAAAATATTACGAAAAAGCAACGGGCGAAGAACTTAGTCAGATTGTTGCAAAAATGTCTAAATCGCTGAAAAACGTTGTAAATCCTGATGATGAAATCAAAGCATACGGAGCAGATTCCGTCCGAATGTATGAAATGTTCATGGGACCTCTTACAATGTCAAAGCCATGGTCAACGCAGGGAATTATCGGTATTCACCGCTTTCTTGAAAAAGTTTGGACTGTAAGTGAAAAACCTCTCAACGACATTGATATTACGGACAAACTTGAAGACAAAGCCTTAGTTGAACTTAGAAAAGTTTTTGCACAGACAGTAAAGAAAGTAACAGAAGATACAGATTCTTTGAATTTTAATACAGCAATCAGCCAGATGATGATTTTTATCAATAAGTTGAGTTCTTTTGACTCTGTGCCAAAGACAATGTGGTCTGATTTTGTAAAACTTCTTTCTCCTTATGCTCCACACCTTGGTGAAGAACTGTGGGCAAAACTTGGTCACAACGGAACAATTGCTTACGAAAGCTGGCCGGTTTTCAGTGAAGATTTTGCAAAAGATGATACAAAAACTATTGTAGTAATGGTAAACGGTAAAAAACGCGATACATTTGACGCAACACCAGGACTTTCTCAAGATGAATTAAAATCAATGGCACTTTTGCGTGACGGAGTGAAGAAATTTACAGACGGTCACGAAATTGTAAAATGCGTCGTAGTTCCAGACAAACTTGTGAACTTTGTCGTAAAATAATTTCTGATTTAAAACAGAAAAGCAGTCAGGATTTATTTTCTGACTGCTTTTTTTATGCTTCGCACATTTATGGGAACCTTTAAAAATTGCAATTTTTAGAGGTATCTTTGAAAACGCGATGTTTTAATTCGTTG
>CAVJCY010000103.1:0-1384 GCA_963648145.1 bacterium
TTTGTAGTTTTTCTACCAGATTTTCATTGCATGCTGCATTAAAAGGCTTACGGCTATAATTCCGATCCAGCAGGCACCGCCTAAAACAATCGGCTTTCCGCTTGATTTTACAAGTTTACCAATGTTGCTGTTTAACCCGATTGCGCCCATCGCCATAATTATAAAAAAGGAGGGCGGACAACCGCCCTACGCGCCCACTTCGTTGGTCGCTACCCACCGTGCGGGGGACACCCCCGCAACGCCCCCGGCAAAATGAATCACTTTTCTTTTCTAAAAATCATAATATATTGATGAACCACCTTTAAGTCTTTTGGAGCAAAAATCTTCTTAATTTACATCTTCCTCACATTCAGAAAGTGGAAAACGTTTTTCTACCATTTCTTTTACTTTTGGCGAAAGTTCTTTGTCAAAAAAATCCCTTACACTTTCGCGGGTCTGGCTGGCGTTACGCAGGAAGAGGTCAGCGGGGTGGATTTCGAGGGCATTTGCTATTTTTAAAATCATCTCAAAAGAAGGATAGGATTTTCCGGATTCAATTACACCGATGTTTCCTTTTGTTCTATCGCATAATCCTGCAAGCACAGATTGCGTATAACCTTTTAATTCTCTGTAATATATCAAATTAGCAATAAAATCTGACTCATATTTATCCATAAGGTTAGTTTAATTAAGAAAATTTCAGTCCTGATAACATACAGAAATCTATTTTGTGATATACTTAATTTCAGTAACTTTTTTGATTAAAAGATTATCAATTTTATCACTTACGGATTTTTTTCATGAAAACAGATATACAAAGCGCAAACGAAAAAATAACGCCTTCCGGCAGAACATTGGAAATCTTAAAAAAATACTTTCCACAGTGTTTTTTAAAGCCTGAAACGGACGAAAACGGCAACATAATAAAAGAGCATTTTGACACAGAAAAACTTGCCGCCCTTTTGGATGACAATGTTGACATTACAAAGGAAGGGTTTACCTTAAATTTTCTTGGCAAAAGTTATGCCCGCTACCAGGCAAATCTTGAAAGTGAAACTGTGATTGTGCCGGATGCAGAAAATTCTAAAACTGAAAGCAAAAATATTTACATTGTGGGCGACAATCTTGATGCCCTGCAGCACCTGCGATATTCCTATTCAGAAAAAATAAAATGTATTTACATAGACCCGCCGTACAACACAGGAAAAGATGATTTTGTTTATAACGATAAATTTGGCTTTACGGCAAAAGAACTTGTTGAAAAACTGGATATTGATGAAGACGAAGCGGAACGGATTGTTGAAATGCAGGGGAAATGCACACATTCTGCATGGCTTACTTTTATGTACCCGCGGTTAGCCCTTGCAAGAGAACTTTTGCGTGATGACGGCGTAATTTTTATCAG
>CAVJCY010000103.1:2110-8764 GCA_963648145.1 bacterium
CATCATCCTAGACTTCTTCTCCGGCTCTGCCACAACCGCCCACGCAGTAATGCAGTTAAACGCCCAGGACGGCGGAAACCGCAAATTCATCATGGTTCAGCTGGACGAAAAAGTAAAAAAAGACAGCGAAGCAGAAAAAGCCGGTTACAAAACCATCGACGAAATCGGGCGCGAAAGAATCCGCCGGGCAGCGGCAAAAATCAAATCCGAAAATCCTGACACAAAGGCGGACTTAGGCTTTAAAACCTACTATTTAAAATCTATGCCGCAAAACACGCTCGATAAAATCAAAATCTTTAATCCTAAAGAACTTTTTTCAAGCAACGGCGACATCGTAAAATCTCTTGGCAAAGAAACTCTTTTGCAGACCTGGCAGATAAAAGACGGCTTTGGATTTGACTGCCTCAAGCAAAAAATCGACATTAAGGGCTGCACGGCTTATCTTTTAGAAAACGAAGAAATCGGAAAATATCTGTATCTTCTTACTCAGATGAGCGAAAATTCCATAAAAGAATTTATCCGCAGAATTGAAGCAAAAGAACTAAGCCCGACTAAAGTTTTTGTTTACGGCTATTCTTTTGATTTTGACAGTCTTACAGCCCTTACAAAAAACTTAGAAATGCTCAAAAACAGAGACAAAATTGACGCAATCATAAGGTATTAAAATGAAACTTGAACAGAATCTTCCGCATCAGACAAATGCAATAAATGCGGTCATCAATGTTTTTAATGGCGTTGAAATAAAAATTCCTCAGGACAAAACAAAATGTCCTTTGGCAACAGTTGAGCTTGAAACTATCAAAAATAACATTGCTCAAATTCAAAAAGGCGAAATGCAAAATTGTTTTCTTGACGATTATTCTGTGCCGGAAAATCTTCGCCAGAATTACATGGATTCAAGTTCAAAATATCTGAATATCGATATAAAAATGGAAACCGGGACAGGCAAAACTTATGTCTACACAAAAACAATGTTTGAACTTCACAAACATTTTGGTATAAACAAATTCATCGTTTTAGTTCCGACCGTTCCTATAAAAGAAGGTGCAAAGGCATTTTTAAAATCTGCATACATGAAAACTGATTTACAGTCGCTTTATGACGGAACCCAGCTGCGACTTCATGTGCTGGATGCCCAAAAGCAGAATACAAAGGGACGAAAATCTTTTCCAGCGGCAATTCAGGCTTTTGCAGAAAATACGGACATAAACGCAAACAAAATTGACGTTCTTCTTACAAACAGCGGAATGTTAAATTCAGCAAAAACTATGGATGCAGAATATGACCAGACTTTACTTGGTTCTTTTACAAATCCTTACAAAGTTTTAAAGAATATCAATCCTTTTGTAATTATTGATGAACCCCATAAATTTAACCGCACTAAAGGAACTTTTAAAACTCTTGTTGAAAAAATTCAGCCCCAGGTGATTATCCGTTACGGAGCAACTTTTCCGGAAATGGGTAAAGATAAAATTGATTATGAAAATGTGGTTTATTCTCTAAACTCCTGCAAGGCTTTTAATGACAATCTTGTAAAGGGCGTGGCAGTTGAATACATTGCAGACGAAGGAAAATTAAAAGATCAGATTAAAATAAAGGTTCTGGAAATTAACGCATCAAAAGGAGAAGCAAAATCAGTCCGTTTTCAGAATGAACAGACAAAAAAGACTTTTGAGTTGCAGGAAGGCGATTCTCTTTCTGAAATTGATTCAAATTTAGAAAACATCCGCATTTCTAAAATTTCCAGAAACGAAGTTGAATTAAGCAACGGAATGATTTTACACAAAAGCGAATCTTTGTATCCCGAAGTTTTTTCAGAAAGTTTTCAGACTACAATGCTGAACCTTGCGTTAGAAGAGCATTTTAAAATTGAACATGAAAATTTCTGCAGAGGTTTAACAAAAATCAAAACACTTTCGCTTTTCTTTATTGATTCAATTGAATCTTTCCGCGATGACGGATTTTTAAGACAAGAATTTGAAAATCTGTTAAAAGAAAAACTCACTCGCTTAATAGAAAAATATCAGAAATCAGAGTTAAAAACAGAAAGGGAATATGCAGACTATCTTGAATTTTCTTTGAAAAACTTAAAAAAGACGATTGCCGGTTATTTTTCCCAGGACAACAATACGGATAGCGAAGAAGTTCGGGAAGAAGTAGATAAAGTTCTGTGCCAGAAAGATGAAATAATCAAAATTAAAAAAGATGACGGCGAATGGGAGCCGACGCGTTTTATTTTTTCAAAATGGACGTTAAAAGAAGGCTGGGATAATCCTAACATTTTCGTAATTGCAAAACTCCGTTCCAGCGGAAGCGAAACGAGCAAGCTGCAGGAAGTAGGCCGCGGACTTCGTCTTCCGGTTGATGAACTTGGAGAAAGGCAGAACAGACAGTTTTATCTTCGTTACATAATCGACTATTCAGAAAAAGGCTTTGGCGAAAAACTCCTTGCAGAAATTAATGCTGGAGTCGAAAAAGAATTCAAGATTACAAAAACTTTCCTTGAAGAATACGCAAAGAAAAAGCAGATTGATACAAAGTCTTTCTTTAAAGATTTAATCATAAAAGATTTTATTGATCCTGAAACTCACGAAGCGGTTGAAGAAAATCTTGATGAATTTAAGGAAAATTACCCGGATTTGTTTAATGCCCTGCAGGAAGGAAAAATCATTACTGTTAAGCCTGGAGAAAAAACTGGTGCACAGGTAAAAATCAGAAAAGAAAATTACGACAAACTTGCAGACCTCTGGCACAGTATAAACCAGAAATTTTATCTTCGCTTTGAAAAAACAAGCGAAGCAGAATTAAAGTCAATGCTTTTGGATTTGCTAAAAAAAGGAATAGACGGCTCTTCAAGTCTTACTACAACTATTGAAAAAACAGTAAATGATGATGGAAGAATTACTTTTGAAAAGGAAACAGGTTCAACTTTTTCCGTAAAAAAAGAACTTGAATATTCAGACTTTTTAAAAAAGGCACAAAAGGAAATAAAAATTCCAATCAGGATTTTACATGAAGTTTTCTGCCAGTATTTCAGCAAAAATCCTTTGCCACCAAAGTTTTTCAGCAGGCAGACTTTGATAAAACTTATTGCAGGTTACCGCGACTGGTACATAAAAACTTTTGCAACTCGTTATTCTTACGAAAAAATTGATGTTGCTGTTGAGGACCCGCTTTGTGATGAAAATAAAAATGTAAAAGAATACGTTATTCAAAATGACATTGGAGTTTTTAACTGCAAGGAAAAACCTCTTGAAAATTATCTTTACGAATCCTGTGCTTACGATTCAGAACTTGAAAGAAAAGATATGACGCTGGAAATAAAATCTCCGCTTGCTTGTGTTGAAGTTTACGGAAAAATTCCGCGTAAAACTGTACGTATTCCAACTTATGCAGACGGAACTTACAGTCCGGATTTTATGTATGTCATAAAACATCAGAACGGAAAAAAGCAGCTGAATCTTGTTGTTGAAACCAAGGACAAGACAAAAGACAACATAGACCCGGAAGAAAGACGAAAATTTACCGCTGCCCGGAAACTTTTTGAAAAACTAAAAGATGACCTTCCGGAAGTTTATTACCGCCCACAGATAAGCAGACAGGGAATGACGGAAATTATTGAAAGTCTTGTAAAAGGAGAAGATATAAATAGTGATTTGTATGATGGAGAAAAGGAGATTCTCACGTGGAAAAGGGCTGGGCTGTCACTCTGGAATTAATCAGTACAAAAGAGGCTGTCGATTTTTACAAGAAGCAGGGATTTGAGGAAAGCCCGTGTGATTGGGATGGTTCTGGAATGTTTAAGATGATTAGGAATTGAGGGGAAGTGAAGCTGGCGGATTTAAAAGATTTTTTTATGGGCGTGTCCCTCCGTTCGCTTCGCTCACTACGGGTCGGGCTATTCGGGGTTCTGGCTTTCGCCTCCATTCCTCCGCTTCGTTTCACTTCGCTACGGAACAGCTTCGCTGCCCCTACTATCCCTCACGCAGTTTACATTCAGCTTGTCACTGTGATAACTCAGACCCGGAAAAATGTAAAATCTAAAATATGGAACGTTTTGTCATCAGAAAATTAAAGGAATGGAAAGAGAAACAAAACCGTAAACCTCTAGTTTTAATGGGAGCCAGACAAGTTGGAAAAAACTGGGTTATGAAGGAATTTGGCAGGCAATTTTTCAAAAATACTGCCTACATTTCTTTTTACAATAATTCCCTGGCAAAAAATCTTTTTGAAGAAGATTACGATGTTAAACGCTTAATTCCGTCTTTGAGTCTTCTTTGCGGATTTAACATTCCCCCGGGCGACAGACTAATCATTTTTGATGAAGTCCAGGAAGCACCAAAAGTCTTTGAATCTTTAAAATATTTTTGTGAAGAAGCTCCCCTGTATCACATAATTGTGGCGAGGTCGCTTCTGGGGGTGGCTCTTCACAAGGGCGTTTCTTATCCGGTGGGCAAAGTTGAACTTTTAAATCTTTATCCTTTAAGTTTTGCTGAATATTTGTGTGTGTGGGCGAAAAACCTTTAAGCGAAGCTCTGCTCAGTAAAGATTTTTCAATAATCGACTCATTTGCACAAAAATACATTTATCATCTTAAAAATTATTATTTTGTTGGTGGAATGCCGGAAGTTGTGGAAGCATTCAGAAACCATACGGATTATATTGAAGTTCGGGACTTGCAAAATTCAATTCTTGCCCAATACAAAGGCGATTTTGGAAAACACACTGACAAAAAGGAACTTGTCCGCATAAATATGATTTGGGATTCCATTCCCATGCAGCTTGCAAAGGAAAATAAAAAGTTCTTTTTTTGGGAAGATTAAAAAAGGTGCTCGTTCAGCAGAATTTGAAGTTGCAATTCAATGGCTGTGTGATTCTGGCCTTGTATACAAAGTAAACCGAGTTAATGAGCCTAAAGTTCCGCTTGCTTCCTACAAGGATTTTTTCGTCTAAAACTTTTTATTCTGGATACCAGGCTTTTGTGTGCCATGAGCGGACTGGATGCAAAATCAATCATTGACGGAGACACTCTGTTCGTTGAGTTTAAGGGTGCTGTTGCCGAACAGTTTGTCTTGCAGGAATTGGTTGTGTTCTACAAAGTACACGCCATATTATTACGGAAACGAAAGTGCCACTTTTGAACAGGATTTTTTTAATCCAAAAAGAAATGGACATCGTTCCAATTGAAGTAAAAGCACAGACAAATGTCCGCTCACAAAGGTTAAAAGCTTTTTACGATAAATATGAGCCGTCGGTTTCTGTAAGATTTTCTCTTTTGCCTTATTGCAATCAGGGATGGATGGTAAACATTCCGCTTTATGCTGTGTGTATTAATCATGAGCGTAAAAATTGCTCTACGCAGTAAAGCGGAACATTTGTAATTTTTTCCTGCTCACGGTAGTTGGACATAGAAAAGCGTATACCGTGAAGCTGGGGATTTTTTAAAAGAAAATATTTCATTGACTTTGACTGCAGATTTTCTTCAGCCTTAACTTCTACCGGAAGAATTTTATTTTCACTTTGGATCAAAAAATCAATTTCCAGGGTTGAATCATCATTTGTGTAGTAGTAAAGGTATAAATCTTCCATGGATTTTATTTCCTGCAGAACGAATTGTTCTGTAAAGGCGCCCTTGTATTCTTCAAAAACTTTTGAACCAAGTAAAATTAAATCCGGCGGGGTATTTGACATAGCACCAAAAAGTCCGCAGTCATGCATGTAAAGTTTGAAAATATCATTTTTTGCATAAAAACTTAAAGGCATTGTCGCTTTTGAAACCTTACAAACTTTATAAACAAGACCCGCATTTACAAGCCACTGAATGGCATTTTCGTATTGCGAGGCCCGGGCCCCTTTTCGTAAGGCTCCATAAACAAATTTTTTATTTTCTTTTGCAAGATGTGACGGAATTGAATTGAAAACAAGAGAGATTTTTTGCATTTCTGATTTTCCGGCATGTTTTGAAATGTCAAGTTCATAATCAGAAAGAATACGTTTTTGCAAGGCACGAACTTTTTGCACATTCTGAGTTTTTACAAACAATTCAACAACTTCCGGCATACCACCTGTAAAATAATACATTCTAAGATTTTCGATAAATTCTGTTTTTAACATACAGATTTCGTTCCAGTTTTTTGATTCTAGAATTTCAAGTAGTTTTTCTTTTCCCATTGCACAAAGAACTTCTTTAAAATTCATGGGATAAAGATGAAGCACATCAACTTTCCCAACCGGAAAAGAATCCCCCTGGTGAAGTGCAACTCCTAAAAGGGAAGCTGCAACCGCAATATGATAATCGTTATTGTTTTCGCAAAAATATTTTAAGCAGGAAATTGCTTTTGGAATTTCCTGAATTTCGTCTATGAAAATTAAAGTTTTACCTTTTTCAATACTTTGACCTGTAAGAGCAGAAATACCGCGGATAATTCGTTCTGTATCAAAATCGCTGAAAAGTTCCAGCATACGTTCGTTTTTTTCACAGGAAATGTAGGCAAGATTTTTGTATTCGCGTTTTGCAAAATCTTTTAATATCCAGGTTTTTCCTACCTGTCTTGCCCCTTGCAAAATAAGAGGTTTTCTAGAGTCACTGTTTTTCCATTCTATAAGCTTTTTAATTATATTTCTTTCCATGTTTTTAATTTACATTTTTCTTGA